>DDKR01000138.1 GCA_002340085.1 Candidatus Omnitrophica bacterium UBA2593 | reverse complement strand
CTTTGACCGATATCAGACATAAAATAGCTTTGCCAGAAAGAGAAAAACCCTTTTAATAAGAAAAGAGAAAGAACGAATATAGCCATAAAGTTTAAAAGAATCAAAGGTGGTATAGAGTTTATTCTTTGAACGAATTCTTCTAAAAAAACAGGTAATTTCGTAGGAATAATAATCTTCTTATTTGTCAAGACTCTATCAGCTAAAGGTATAATCATGGAGAGTTGAAAGCCATCAAAGACCGTTGAAAAAAACATACAAACTACTGCTAATGTAAATATCTTTTTGTATGGTCTCAGAAATTTTAAAAGTTTAAGATACTCTTTCATCACTAAACAATTTATCTATCTCGTATATTTGTTAATTTTACCATCTCTTTATTATTACGTCAACCACATCCTTCTAATATACATAATTTTGGATGAATGAGAGATATAGTCTGCTTTAAATTTTATCATATCTCAATTTAAATGCCAATTGACTTTTTCCAAAAATTTCTGTAATATTTAATCTATGGAAAACTTAAAGGTCGGGGTAATTGGAGTAGGTCGAATTGGTAGCTTACATGCAAAGGTGTATTCTGAGATTAAAGGGATTAAGTTGGTCTGTATCTATGATATCAATGTAAGGAAGGCAAATTCTGTGGCAAAGAGATTTGGTTGCTCTGGATTTGGCGACTTCAGAGACATCTTAAAAGAGAATTTAGATTGTGTCAGTATATGTGTTCCCACAAAAGACCATTTCTCTATTACAAAAGATTGCCTAGAAAACAGAATAAATGTTTTAGTAGAGAAACCCCTTACAAAGACCCTCAAAGAAGCAGATGGACTCATCAGAATTGCTAAAAAGAATGATTTAGTCTTAAATGTTGGCCATATAGAAAGATTCAATTCTGCATTTCAGAAGATAGAAGAAATTATCCAAACACCTAAATTTATTGAATGCCATAGACTCTCTAAATTTCCCAAAAGATCATTAGATATTGGTGTAGTCTTAGATCTAATGATCCATGATTTAGACATCATCTTAACTTTAGTGAATTCTCCCATTAAGAAAATTGAAGCAGTAGGAACAAATATCTTAACTCGATATGAAGATATTGCTAATGCCAGGATCCTCTTTGAAAATGGCTGTATCTGTAATCTTACCACCAGTAGAGTCTCTGATGAAGCTATGCGTAAGATACGTATATTCTTAAAAGATACTTACATCTCTTTGGATTACTTCTTACAAGAAGCATTCATCTATAGAAGAAAGAGAAATCAGATATCTAAGAACAGAATTCCAATTGAAAAGACAGAGCCTCTAAAAAATGAGTTAAAGTATTTCTTAGATTGTGTAAGAAACCACAAAGAACTCCTAAAATCTGCTTTAGAAGCAAGAGAAGCATTAAAAGTCGCTTTAAAGATCCAAGAGATGATATGGAAAAGAAAATATTGATAGTATGTGGTGAGCCCTCAGGAGATCTTCATGGAGCAAATCTGGTTAAAGCTCTGAAAGAAATAAATCCTAATACAAAGGTATATGGAGTAGGAGGAGGGTTCTTACAGAAAGAAGGAGTAAAAATTTATGAGGATATAAAAGACTTAGCTACTTTTGGATTTTTCGATGCTATAAAGAAGATAAAGAGGTTTTTAAGATTAAAAAAAATACTCTTGGAAAGGATAAAAGAAGAAAGACCTAATGCTATCATACTGATTGATTTTTCTGGATTTAATTTAAGATTTGCTAAAGAGATAAATAAAGCTATACCTATTTTCTACTACATATCTCCACAAGTCTGGGCTTCAAGAGAAGGAAGGATTAAGACGATAAAAGAGTATATAAACAAGATGATCGTGATATTTAAGTTTGAGGAGGAATTTTACAAGAGATATGGCGTAGATACAAAATTTGTTGGCCATCCATTATTAGATATTACCAAACCTTCTAAGAGAAGAGAAGAGATCTTAGAAGAATTTAGATTATCCAAAGATAATTTAACAATTTGTCTTCTTCCAGGTTCAAGAGAATCCGAAGTTAAAATGATCCTACCCATTATGTTAAAGACATGTTCTCATATCTTGGAGAAATTGGATTCTTGTCAATTTATAATCACCAAAGCTAAGGAGTTAGATAGAGATTTATACGAAGAACTCTTAGAAAAATTTAATTTTAAAGCCGAAGTTATTGACAATAGAATTTATGATTGTCTGCGTATCTCTGAGTTTGCTTTAATCTGCTCAGGGACAGCGACGATAGAGGCAACTATAGCAAATATTCCCTTTGTAATAATCTATAAAACAGATCTCCTAAACTATCTTCTTTACAGGCCCCAGATTAGAACTCCTTATATTGGGATGATAAATATCTTAGCCAGAAAAAGAATAGTTGAAGAATTTATCCAATTTAGAGCAAGGCCAAAAGTTATTGCCAAAAAGATCTTAGAAATTTTAAAAAATCAAGAAAGTATTTGTCAGATTAAAAAAGACTTGACAAAAGTAAGAGAAGACTTAGGTTCTGTAGGGGCTTCTAAGAGAGCAGCGGAGATCATCTTAAATGAGATATCTTCTTTAGATAGATCATCAAAATAGATATAGCTGCTGGAGTAACCCCAGAAATGCGGGATGCCTGCCCCAAATTCAAGGGTCTGAATTTATTCAATTTTTCTTTTATTTCCCTTGAGAGTGAGCCAACTTCTGTATAATCAAAATTGGGAGGTATCCTTATCTTCTCTAAATCCTTAAATCTCTCTACTTCAGAGAATTGTCTTTGGATAAAACCAGAATATTTTACTTCAATCTCAATACCTTTAAGTATATCTTGTAAAAATCTGGCTTCAGATATCTTTGAAATTATTGGAGATAAATCTTCTGATAAATCTATAATCTTTACCTCTGGCCGCTTAAGAAACTGATAAAGATTTATTTTTTTTGTATGGTAAAAAATCTTTTTCTTCTTAAGATAATCTATACCTTCCTCAATATCTCTTCTCTTTTGTTCTGATTTTCTGTATTCTTCTTCATTGACTAAACCTATCTCAAAACCAAATTTGCGCAATCTTAAATCTGCATTATCTTCGCGCAAGAGAAGGCGGTATTCGACCCGAGAAGTAAACATTCGGTAAGGCTCATTCGTCCCTTTAGTTACCAGATCATCAATTAAGACTCCGATATAGCTCGTTGATCTATCTAATATCAGAGGTTCTCTATTCTTTACTTTCAACGCAGCATTTATTCCTGCAATCAATCCTTGGGCTGCTGCTTCTTCATAGCCAGTTGTGCCATTGATTTGACCAGCTAAGAATAGATTCTTGATTGGTTTTGTCTCCAAAGAAGGACTCAATTGCGTAGGATAGGCGAAACCATACTCTATCCCATAACCGAATTTGGTAATATTCGCATTTTCTAAGCCTGGAATTGTATGAATTAGATCTGTCTGAACTTGCCTGGGTAAAAAAGTAAATAGACCGTTGATATAATATTCCTTAGGATTCAAGCCTTCTGGCTCAACGAAGAGTTGATGTCTTTCTCTCTCTGGAAAACGCATCACCTTCTCTTCAATCGATGGACAATACCTGGGGTTTACACCCTTTGAGATTACATGGAACAATCTTCTATCCTTTAAAGCCTTCTTTATAACCTTATGTGTATCTTCATTTGTATAGGTAAGATAGCAGGAGATTTGAGAAAGAGAGGACTTTTCTGTAGAGAAAGAAAAAGGCCTCAGATTAAAATCAGGAGGTTGTTCCTGCATCTTTGAGAAATCGATGCCTTCGGCCTCAACTCTTGGAGGAGTACAGGTCTTTAATCTTCCTAATTCTAAGCCGACAGCTTTTAGGCTTTCAGATAGCTTGAGACTTGCTGGTTCATTTATTCTACCAGCTCGAAATTTTTCTAAGCCAATGTAGATGAGACCATCTAAGAATGTTCCAGTAGAAATTACTACTGCCTTAGAGTATAAAATCTCATCAGAAGACTCTACTCCAGTCACCTTTCCCTTCTCAACGATTAAATTAATTACCTCTTTCTCTTTTAAGGCGAGATTCTTCTCAGATAATATCTTGTTTTCCATATACTTCTGATAGAGCATTCTGTCTTCTTGAGCCCGACTCGATTGGACTGCTGCTCCTTTAGAAGAATTTAAAGTCCGGAATTGAATAGCACAAGAATCAGCTGCCTTTCCCATCTCTCCACCCAATGCATCTATCTCTTTTACAAGTTGCCCCTTTCCTACCCCACCAATTGCTGGATTACAAGACATAAGGCCAATCGTTTCTTTTTTAAAAGTAACAAGAAGACTATTACATCCAAGCCTACTTGCAGCTAAAGCCGCCTCAATTCCAGAATGGCCTGCACCAATGACTATAACATCATATTCCATCTTCAGTATCTTATCTATTTTTAGTTAGGGCTAAACCTTAATAAATATTTGGAGTCATTCTAAAAAGAGTGGATACCTTTTTATCTATTTTGAATGGTATTCCTTACTCAAACTATCTATAAAATTAGATCACCAGATTCAGCAATTTTTTGAGGGGATAAAATAGTCAGACTTCTTCTGTAAGTATCTCTGGATAAACTATTATACAGCATTTAACAGAAAGTCACACAAAATTTTATTAAATTCTCGGGAAAATGGAGAGATAATTGCGTCTCTATTATGCACTGAGATCTTTGATAGAGTGTTTTTAAATCTGATTTTATAGAATAGATCTAATATTTTTTCCTTAAATTTAATCTTCCATCGGAAAAATAGGCGATTCCACCATATCTTTCCCAAAAATCATAGCGGTAAGTAAATTGGTGAATAGGTGATTGACTTTTTTCCTTGCCCCTTAGTCCTCTTTCTTGTATATTAATCATTACTAAATAGGAATTATTCCTTTCTGTTTATTTTTGGCATTGAAGATTTAGAAAATAGAGGAATATTGAAAAATGAAAGGAAAGCAAAAAGAAGAAAAAATAATTTAGAAGGAGGTGGAGGAATATGATTATAAAACGCAGGTCTCTATCTTTACTTATTGCATTAGCAATGATAATTGGTGTAGCTATATCTACAGTAAATGGAGAACAAAAAACAAGAGAAGCATTAGAGAACCCGATAGATGAGTTAGAAGGGAAGATTTATTTAGGCGGTCTTCTAACAACTCAAGACCCTGATGTTAAAAGACTATTTTGGCGAGGAATAGAACTATACGCTGAGTACAAATTTGAAGAGACTATTACTGCCTTTGAAGATTGTCTATTACTTCCAAATGCTACCCTTGAGAATAAAACCGGCCTCAATCTTCTGATTGGTTACTGTTATTACAACTTATCAGATTATAAAGAAGCCAAAAGATATTATGAAGAAGGATTAAAGATAGCAGAAAGAATAGAAGATGAAAGTGAAAGATTGAAAGCAAAGGCATCAGCTTATAATAACATCGGTGAGATACATTATTCCCAAGGAAACTTCCAAGAAGCGTTAGAGTGGCATGAGAAGAGTAGGAGAGTTAGTGAGAAGATAGGAGATCAGAGAGGTTTAACCACAGCTTATAATAACATTGGGTTAATATATTATTCCCAAGGCAACTATCAAGAAGCGTTAGAGTGGTATGAAAGGAGTATTGGGATTAATAAAAGGATAAGGAATCAGGTAGGTTTAGCAGCAACTTATAATAACATTGGTGAGATACATTATGCCCAAGGAAACTTCCAAGAGGCGTTGGAGTGGCTTGAGAAAAGTAGAAAGATTATTGAAGAAATAGGACACCAGGTAGGTTTAGTCATGAATTATAATAGCATTGGAGCAGCGCATTATTCCAAGGCAACTATCAAGAAGCGTTGAGGTGGTGTAAGAGGAGTATTGGGATTAGTAAAAGGATAGGAGATCAAGTAGGTTTAGCCACAATTTATTACAACATTGGTGTTCTATACCTGCATATAGGCAAAAAAGACATAGCCAAGCAATACCTACAAGAAAGCTACAAACTTTATCTCCAATTTAACCTCAAATCTGAAGCAGATGAAGTAAAACAATTTATCGATGAAATCCGTTGAATTTGTAACCCAACTTTGACAGATAGAGCCTAATTTTTCCGGAGATAAAACCAGGGTTACGATGTATCTTCTACTCCCTGATTTACTGCGAATGGTATTCCTGGAGAGATTTTACTTCCAATTGTCTCTTGATCAAAGCCTCAATTCCGGTGACTGTTGCTTCTGCACCAGAAATGGTAGTTACAAGGGGAATACCATAGAGGATGGCGGTTGAGCGAATATGGGTTTCATCTATCTTTGTAGCTTTTCCTTGAGGGGTATTAATGATTAAATCGATTTGGCCACTCTTTATCTTGTCAATAACATGAGGTCTTTCTTCGTATAATTTTGGGACGATTTCTACTTCTAAGTCATTCTGAGAGAGTACATAGGCAGTACCTTTTGTAGCCATCAACTTAAATCCTAAGTCAGAAAGTTTCTTGGCAATGAATACAATCTTTCTTTTGTCTTCATTCCTTACACTGATAAAGACATTCCCTTTTAAGGGTAGTTTTTGGCCTGCACCGAGTTGGGCCTTAGCATAAGCCAAGCCAAAAGTCTTACCTATTCCCATAACTTCACCAGTTGATCTCATTTCAGGACCTAAGATAGGATCTGTGCCTGGAAACCGGATAAATGGAAAAACAGATTCTTTTACTGAAACATGCTGTATCTTCTTCTCTTCAGTAAAACCCAACTTTTCTAAAGTCTCCCCCAACATAATCTTCGTTGCTAATTTTACTAAAGGAACTCCTATTATCTTACTCACAAGAGGAATCGTCCTTGAAGCCCGAGGATTTACTTCCAAGACATAGACTGTATTTTTCCTTACCGCAAACTGAATATTTAAGAGTCCTTTTACCTTTAGTTCTAAAGCTAACATTTTGGTAGCCTCTCTTATTCTCTGGATAATCTCCTCAGTCAATGTATAAGGAGGCAATACCATTGCGGAATCTCCAGAGTGAATACCTGCTTCTTCTATATGCTCCATAATCCCACCAATAACGCAAATTTTTCCATCGCAGATTGCATCTACATCTATCTCAATAGCATCTTCTAAGAATTTATCGATTAGGATAGGGTGTTCTGGGGAAGCTTCGGTTGCTTCTCTCATGTAGGACTCCAAATCCTCCTCATCATAGACGATTTTCATTGCTCTTCCACCTAAAACGTAGGATGGCCTTACAATTACAGGATACCCAATTTCTTTGGCAATTCTCTTTGCCTCTTGATAAGAAGTCGCGGTTCCATTTTCAGCTTGATTGAGTGCGAGTTTATGCAAAAGCTGTCTGAATCTTTCTCTATCTTCAGCTATATCTATAGATTCGGGTGAAGTCCCCAAAATATTTACTCCTGCTTTCTCCAAAGGAATAGCGATATTTAAGGGAGTTTGACCACCAAATTGAACGATCGCTCCCATAGGTTTTTCTAAATTGACAACATTTAAGACATCTTCCACGGTCAATGGCTCAAAGTATAATTTATCAGAAGTATCATAATCTGTAGATACTGTCTCAGGATTACAATTTATCATGATCGACTCTATATTCTTTTCTCTTAAAGTAAAAGCTGCATGACAACAACAATAGTCGAACTCAATTCCTTGACCAATTCTGTTTGGACCTCCACCTAAGATGAGTATTTTCTTCTTATTTGAGACAATACTCTCATTTTCTGTCTCGTAAGTAGAATAATAATAAGGTCTAATACTTGAAAATTCTCCTGCACAGGTATCGACAAGCCTATAAACAGCCCTAACATTATTTCTTTCCCTTAATTGTCGGACTTCTTCTTCAGGACAATTCAAAAGAAAACCTATTTGCCTATCTGAAAAGCCATTCTCTTTCGCCTTTCTTAGAAGATCTATTGATAGATTATTCAAGTGGTTGCTAAGTTTTATCTCTTCTTCTAATTCTATCAACTCTTTCATATTCTCAATAAACCATCTATCGATTTTAGAAAGATTATAGATCTCTTCGGTAGTTAGACCTGCTTTTAATCCGTATCTGATGTAAAATAATCTTTCATCGTTAGGTATGCGGATCTTTTCTTTTATCTTCTCTAATAGATTTTGATCTGGATCTTTTAAGACCTCATCACTTATTCTATCTTTACCGTCGCATCCAAATCCAAATCTTTGGTTTTCCATAGAGCGAATCCCTTTATTTAGAGCTTCCTTAAAATTTCTTCCCACAGACATCGCCTCTCCTACTGCCTTCATAGAGGTATCGATAACTCTTTGGATAGTAGAAAATTTCTCGAAGGGGAATCTACAGATCTTAAATACGCAGTAATCTATAGTTGGTTCAAAGAAAGATGTAGTTTTTCCTGTGATTTGGTTCATTACCTCAGGTAAACTCAAACCCACTGCTAATTTTGCTGCCACTCTGGCTATAGGAAATCCCGTTGCTTTAGAAGCCAAAGCCGAACTCCGAGATAACCTAGGATTTACCTCAATAATAAATATCCTTCCATCTTCAGGGTTTTGAGCAAATTGGATATTTGCTCCTCCAGTTACACCTATTTTTCTAATAATTTTTCTGCATAGATTCACAAAATCAGTGTACTCTTTAAAGCTTAAAGTTTGAGAAGGAGCTACAACCATAGAGTCTCCGGTATGGATTCCCATCGGATCAACATTCTCCATAGAGGTAACTATAATCACGTTATCTGCGTAATCACGCACTACTTCAAACTCTATCTCTTTCCATCCTAAGACCGACTCTTCTACTAAGACCTGATGTACAGGTGATATCTCCAAAGCCTTGGCTAAAGAGACTTCTAATTCCTCTCTATTATAGACTATGGTATTTCCTGCTCCTCCTAAACAATATGCGGGTCTTAAGATTGAAGGAAAGCCTATATTTTCGGAGATTTCTAAACCCTCTCTAACCGACCTTGCAATCCCACTTTTAAAAATGCCCACGCCTACCTCTTGCATAGAGACTTTGAATAGCTCTCTGTCTTCTGCTTTAGATATCGCCTCAATTGAAGCACCGATACTTTCTACATTATATTTTTCTAAGATCCCTTCCTTCTTCAAGAAATAGGCTAAATTTAAGCCGGTTTGACCTCCCAATGTAGGTAAAATCGCATCTGGCCTTTCTTTCTCAATTATCTTTTCCAAAGTCTTCAGAGTAAGAGGTTCAATGTAAGTTGCATCTGCCATCTCCGGATCAGTCATAATTGTAGCGGGATTTGAATTTACCAAGATTGTAAAATACCCTTCTTCTTTTAAAGCTTTGCAGGCTTGAGATCCTGAATAATCGAATTCACAGGCCTGACCAATAATGATTGGGCCTGAACCAATGATTAAGATCTTTTTGATATCTGTTCGTTTAGGCATAGAGAAATCTCTCCTTCGTAAATTAGTTTAAAAATATCTCACCAAATCTATCCCTTTATCATCTCGATAAACTCTTTCAATATAGGATGAATTTCATATAACCCTGGACTTAAAGGATAATATTGGACAGAAACAAATTTGAATTTTTCACTCTCTAACTTCTCTATAGAATCATCATTTAAATTTCGTTCGGCAATTTTAATATCCTCTCCTAAAGAGCTCTCATCTATAGTTAAGGAATGATTTTGGAATGTAATTTCTCCTTTAAAAGAATCTTTATTCTTTATAGGATAATTCAATCCACGGTGACCGACTTTCAATTTAGTTAATCTTGCCCCTAAAGCTTGGGCAATAATTAGGTGCCCTACAGAGATACCCAAGAGGGGAATTTCTCCTAAAATCTCTTTTGTGGTATCAATGACTTTAGAAAGCTCTATATCGTCTTCTGGGCCATTGGAGATAATTACCCCATCTGGTTTCAGTTTAAGAATCTCTTTTGCAGGAGTATTGTAAGGTGTCAATATTACCTCCGGACCCAAATTATGTAATTGTCTTAAAATACTCTTTAATATCCCTAAATCTATTACGACTATTCTTTTTTCTTTTCCTTTGAATCTAATAATCTCTTTGACTGAGACTTCTTTAAGAATACTCTCTTTCCCTTTTCTTTTATCGGTTAATCTCTTCAATAATTCCTCTTTACTTTTTCCTTCAGAAGAGATTATCCCCCACATCTCTCCATCATCACGGATTTTAATTGTTAAGGCCCTTGTATCTACACAGGTTATCCCTACAACCTTTTTTTCTTTGAGAAACTCTTCAAGACTTAATTTTGCCTGCCAATTGGAATAAAATGAAGCTTTTTCCTTTACCACCAAACCCCCAACCCAAACTCTTTCTGACTCATTGAATTCCTCATTTACGCCGTAATTGCCAATCAAAGGATAAGTAAAACATAGTATCTTCCCAAAATTTGTTGGATCAGTTATGATCTCCTGATAACCTACAATTGCAGTGTTGAAAATAATTTTCCCTACCGTCTCTCCAGCAAAACCAAAAGACTCGCCCTTAAATTCAGTTCCGTCCTCTAATAATAACATTGTTTTCATATCGACCTACTTAATGACATATTCGACAAATAGTATGTAGCTTAGGAATAGGTAATTGATCTTCAATCAGTCCTTGCATCTACATTTTTGTGTAGCTTAACGTGCATACATTTTTTATAATATCATAGAATGTGCGTTAGTCAACTTATATATCATAGAATGTGTTGTTAGTCAACAAATATTATTCACTAAAATATCTCTTCATAATCTATCTCAATTCCGTCATCAATCTTTCTATAATAGACGATTCGTATTTTTTGGCAAGCTCTGAGTACCGAATGCCAGCAGAATTAGATTTAATTATTTCTATTGCTTTTGAAATTATCTTCTCTCTTTTAGTTATCATTACTATTACCCCTTCAAACACTCTTTCCTGTCCAGCAATATAAACATAGATCTCCTTTAGGAAGACCAATGGCTGAAACCATATCAGAGAGTCTCTGGTATTTAAGAGAAGTCACATTCAATTCTTTTGCAATCCAAGAGACCATCTTCTTATAAGAAATACTCTCCTCATCAAGATATTTGGATACATCTTCTGTATCTTCCTTCTCAATTGCTCTTATAGCCTTCCGGCCAATAAGTTCGGAAGTACTCCGGGTAGAATAATTAAATTTACAAGGAAACAGAAGTGGAGGACAAGCAATCCTTAAATGTATTTCTTTCGCCCCATTCTCCCACAATTTCTGGATAGTAAAATTTTTAAGTTGTGTTCCGCGGACAATAGAATCTTCACAAAGGACAATTCTTTTCTTCTCAATTATCTCTCTTACTGCAACTAATTTCATCTTGGCAATTAAATTGCGGGTAGCTTGTGAAGGTGGGGTATAACTTCGGTCAAAACCAGGAGTATATTTTACTAAAGGCCTTCTGAAAGGTACTTTTGATTCCATAGCATAACCAATTGCATGGGTTGTACCAGAATCAGGTATACCTGAGACTAAATCTATTTTTAGATTATCAGATTTTGCTAAGAATTTTCCACATTCTTCTCTGACTACTTCTACATTTATCTCCTCATAAGAAGACGCAGGAAATCCAGCATAGATCCACAGAAAGGAACAGATCTGATTCTTGTCTTTACCTTTATTCTTCCGGTTCATTCCTTTCTCATCAACAAAGACGATTTCAGCTGGTGAGAGAAATTTCTTTATCTTGAATCCTAAATTTAAGAAGGCGGTAGTCTCAGTAGTTATAGCGAATTCGTCTTCCTTTTCTCCTACTACTAAAGGTGTGTATCCAAATCTATCTCTAGCTGCCCACAGTCCTTTTTTAGTTAAAATTAGGAGCGAGATGGAGCCATCGATTTTTGAAAACATCTTTTCGATTCCTTCTTCAATTGTCTGAGCTTTATTTATCAATTTAGCTACTAATTCAGTCGTATTTATCTCTCCCCCAAATGAATCAGAGAAAGACTCACCATTTTTGAGTAGAGACTTTGCTATTTTCTGAGCATTATCGATAAAACCATTCGTACAGATAGCATAGAGACCAAATTTTGAAGAGACTACGATCGGCTGAGGATTCTGTGTACTAATTACACCAATTCCTTTCTTACCTTTAAGATCTCTTAATTCCTCAAAAAACTTTGATTTGAATTGGCTCCTGCTTATATCATGGATCTTTTTATTTAGGGCCTTACCCCAAACAGCAAGGCCTGCAAACTGTGTGCCTAAATGAGAATGGTAATCTACGCCATAAAATAAACTCTCAACACAACTCTTCCTTGAAACTACTCCAAACATCCCACTCATTTTTACCTCTTATGTAATAAATAACTCTCTCGAGGGGAAATTTGCATCGCAGGTCAAATTTACACGCAATCTTCTTAAACCTGTCTCATCACCTGAAGATGGAATGTGGGTTAAATGGACTTCACAGAATTCTAATTCGTTCAATTTCTCCATGGCTAGTTCTGCAGTAGGATTCGTTGCTGTAGATATACTTAAACAGATTAAGGTCTCTTCTAAATCTAAGGTTTGTTGCTTCAAACCTAAAATGTTCTTTTTTAGATTCTTAATGTGTGTAATTATATTTGGAGATAAAAGATGAATCTTTTCAGGAATACCTGCCAATTTTTTTATGGCATTGAGAACTAAAGCTGAAGCAGAACTCATAAGGAATGAGTTTCTTCCTACTATGATTTCACCATCCTTTAACTCTATAGCTGCCCCACAACTAATTTCAGTCTCTTCTTTTTGCTCATAGATTATTTTCCTTGCTGGTTCAACTACCTTTCTATCCTCTAATTTTACTTTTACTTCTTCCATAAGTAGTCTTATCTTCTCTACTGTTTCTTTCTTCTCAATACCTAAAAGATGTTCGTAATTGTATCTAAAATACCTTCTGACCAATTCTTGTTTGGCTGCCTCTTTTACCACTTCATCATCTATAATTGCAGAACTCACCCGATTTACTCCCATATCAGTAGGAGATTTATAGACAAGTTCAAAGCCAGTAATTTTTTCCAATATTCTCTTTAATACCGGAAATATCTCTACATCACGGTTGTAGTTGACTGCACTCTTCTGGTAAGCAGTTAGATGAAATGGATCGATAAGATTAAAATCTTGCATGTCAGCAGTCGCTGCCTCATAGGCTAAGTTTACCGGATGTTTTAAGGAGAGATCCCAGATAGGAAATGTCTCAAATTTTGCATAGCCAGATTTTATTCCTCTTTTGTAATCATGGTAGAGCTGAGAAAGACAAGTTGCTAATTTCCCACTTCCCGGCCCAGGACCTGTAACTACAACGACAGGTTTCTTCGTCTCAATATAGGCGTTCTTTCCATAACCTTCTTCACTCACAATTGTATCTACATCTGTAGGGTATCCTGAAGTTCTTGAGTGTAAATATACTTTGATGTTTCTATTTTCCAATACATTCTTAAATCTGATCACCTGGGCTTGGTTATTAAAACGGGTAATCACCACTCCTAAGATATCTAAACCATTATCTCTTAAGTCATCGATCAACTTTAAGGCATCGACATCATAGGTTATACCAAAATCTCCCCTGATTCTCCCCCTTTCGATATCTCCCGCATAGATACATAGCAAAATATCTATTTTGTCTTTGAGAGTCTTTAACAACTTTATCTTGATATTTGGATCATAACCTGGGAGTACCCTTGCTGCATGGTAGTCATAGAGGAGTTTTCCTCCGAATTCCAAATAGAGTCTTCCTTCGAATCTCTCTATCCTCTCTAAAATCGCCTGACTCTGCTCTTTTAAATACTTCTCATTATCAAAACCTTTTTTCCTCATTATCTTTCTATTTCTCTCATTATCTATAGAGTATTAAAACTTCGTCTGATCTCTATTGAGAGAGATAATCTCTTTACTATCTCTTTAAAAATAAAGATTGCTCTTCTCACCTCTCCAGAGATACCTGTAAAGAAATCTAAATCTTCTGAGTAGCAGTGTTTAAAATAAAAAGTAAAAGACAAGTTCCGCCTGTAAGGAAAAAATTATCCTGTAGAGGACTTAAAGAGATCTCTTTAAGTAACTTCTCTTGAAGTTTGGTTAAAACCTGTATACTCAAAATACCACTCCCAAAATTCTCTTAATCCTTAGGAAGATTTAGAGATAGAAGATTCTCTCTTATGGTCTTAAAGCCTATCTTACGGATATCTTCGGTTGTTCCTCGCGTCAAAACACAACTTATGTACCACTTCTTGAATTCCTCTGTACCAACTTTATCTTTAAAGTCATAATCCCAAATTAAAGCTTCGTTTATCTCAAAATCTCTTTCCATAAACTATAGTCAAAAATACTATAACCAGCCTCTCAATCTTACTGCTTCGGCAACCCGATTGACTGCTACCAGGTAAGCGGCTCTTCTCATATCTATATTTTTAGCAAGTGAAGTATCCAACACATCATAGAAGGCCTTTGTCATCTTAATATCTAATTTCTGATAAACCTCTTCTTCTGTCCAATAGTAACCAGAAAGATTCTGTACCCATTCAAAATAGGAAACTGTTACTCCTCCTGCATTGCACAGAAAATCAGGGATAACAAAGACTTTATTCTTGTAAAGGATCTCATCTGCTTGGGGTGTGGTAGGACCATTAGCCATTTCAGCTATGATCTTTGCTTTTATCCTGGGTGCATTCTCTCCAGTTATAACATTCTCTAAGGCTGCAGGTATAAGGATATCTACATTCAGCTCTAATAATCCTTCATTTGAGATTGGTTTTGTATTTGGGAAATTTACCACTGAGCCTGTCTTCTTCTTATATTCTAAGACCTCTTGAGGTGAAAGCCCTTCAGCCGAATATATCCCACCTTTCGAATCTGAAACTGCTACAATCTTACATCCTAAAATCTGTTGGCTTAAAGTAGCAGCAAATGAACCGGCATTTCCATATCCTTGGATGGCAACTGTAGCCTCCTTTGTGTCTAATTTTAAGTATTTGGCTGCTTCTCTTGTTGCATAGATACCTCCTCGGGCAGTGGCATCAGCCCTTCCCAAAGAACCTCCTAAACTTACAGGTTTTCCAGTTATTACTCCTGGACAAAAGTATCCCCTCAATTTGCTATATTCATCTACCATCCAAGCCATAATTTGGGAGTTGGTATAGACATCTGGAGCGGGAATATCCTTTTCTGGGCCAATATATCTCCAGATCTTTCTAATATATCCTCGGCTTAAGAGTTCTAATTCTCTTTGAGACATCTCTTTTGGATTACAAACTACTCCACCCTTTGCTCCCCCAAAAGGAAGGTCTAATAGAGCTGTCTTCCAAGTCATCCATGCTGCCAAAGCCCTTACAGTATCTAAGGT
>DDKR01000060.1 GCA_002340085.1 Candidatus Omnitrophica bacterium UBA2593 | reverse complement strand
TATTGACCAATCTTCAAAAATTCAAATTCCAAATAATCATCTTATTGGGTTGTATTTTTTTCTTGTGTGTGTTGATTCTTATTTTTCTCAGACAACAGAATCAACTCCAGTCCATTAATCGAGAATTAGAACTCCAGATTTCTTATCTGGAAAGATATAGTCGTAAGCTTGGAGGAATACCTGATTTAAAATTAGAAAAAGTAGCTTTAGAAGATAAAGAGACCTTTTATCTCATCTATCAGAAACTTATGTCTCTACTACGGCTTAAAGAGAGAAGGCTCTCCGTCAAAGATGATAATGAAGCAAATTTAATCTTTATGGGAAGACTAGGAGCATTGGGAAGAGATATACAAGCATTATTACGGGCTAAGAATGTAGATCTACCTGCCTTGGATCTGAAGACAAAGATATTTTCCGAAGAAATTGAGGAAGTAGTTAATAAGGAAAATTTTCCTCAAGTTTTTGGAAGATTAGAGATGTTAGAGACGATCCTTAATAGTTTGATAAAAAAAGGAATTGTTAATATTATTTCCATTCAGCCTTTACCTATCGTTGAGAGGAGCTTGCCTAGAGAAAAATTTATTTGTAAAGAGATACCTTTTTATTTAAAGATAAATGTAAGACTCCAGGATCTAATTTCTTTTCTTTGTGATTTAGAGAATAGTTCACCTCCAATTATAGTTAAAAAAGTGCAGATAAAAAGGATGCCTCTTACTACTTTTCTAGAGGTAGAGTTGGTTTTAGCTTCACTAATATGAACACAAAAAAAACTGTACTTTTAATTACATTAATTTTGATCAGTTTAGGATTCTTTCTTATCATAAGAGTTATAGATATCCACAGAAAGACAAAGGAGCTGAAGCAGCGCTTAACCAGACTAACTCCTACATCTATTCTATTAGAAAGAGAAGAAGAGATTCCCTTTTTTAGAAAGATAATTGAGAAAAAACCATCGCTTTCTGATTATGAAGTCATTCTTAAAAACAATCCTTTTGTTTCTCGCATTTTGGTGGCTCAAGAAGAGGTAGATGTTGAACCTTTGAAATTTATCTATAGGGGAATAGTAAAAGTAGGTGATAAATTGAATTTCATTATCGAAGACAAAATTAAAAAAGAGACCTTCTTTCTAAACCTTGGAGGAGAGATCGATGGTTACCGTATCAGGCACATAGAGCAGGACAGCATTATCTTGGAAAGAGGAGATCAAATTTTAGAACTAAAAAGACAGATAGAAGAGCCTAGTAAAGAAGGAAAGGAAAGAAATGAAAGGAAAGGAGAGAAATGAAGAGAAAAACGATCTATAAAGAAGGAATCATTTTAGGACTTATTCTACTCTTAAGCCTTGGTAGCTTCTTACTTTTGCAAATGCCCAAAGAGACAAAACTTTCTTTTGCGCAAGAAGAAGAAGAAGTTTATTTTCAACGAGGAAAAGAGCACTATCTTAAAGGAGAATACTTACAAGCAAAAGAGAGTCTTGAGAAGGTTTTAGAGAGTCTACCCCATCATAAATTAGCTCAGAAATATTTAAAACTCTGTAAAAAGAAACTGATAGAGATAGGAAGAAAAGAGGGATCGGAGCGAACAGGAAGAGAAGCTGAAGAGAAAAAAGTTAAGCGCCAGCAAGAGCGCTTAGCTAAAGAAAGACAGCTCCAAGAAGAAAGACAGAGACAAAGAGCTGAGAGAGAAGCTAAGCTTGAGAGGATACGCCTAGCCAAAGAAGCTAGAAAAAGACAACTCCAAGAAGAAAAACAGAGACAAGAAGCTGAGAGAAAAGCTAAGCTTGAGAGGATACGCCTAGCCAAAGAAGCTAGAAAAAGACAACTCCAAGAAGAAAGACAGAGACAAGAAGCTGAGAGAAAAGCTAAGCTTGAGAGGATACGCCTAGCCAAAGAAGCTAAACTGAGACAACTCCAAGAAGAAAGACAGAGACAAGAAGCTGAGAGAGAAGCTAAAGAAGAAAGAGAGCGTCTAGCCAAAGAAGTTAAAGAAAGACAACTCCAAGAAGAAAGACAAAGACAAGAAACTGAAAGAAGAGAAAGAAAAGAGAAGGAGAAGTTAGAAGAGACTATTAAGAACTATTACGAGTATGGGAAGAGTTATTTTAAAGAGGCAAGATACACCGAAGCCCTATCTTATTTTAACAAAATAAAAGAATTAGATCCAAAACATCCTTTTATTCCTCGTATAACCCAGTATATTACTACCAGTCAAGAAAGACTTAAGGGGAAAGAGAGAAAAGAGTTTATTATTTCAAAACAACAAGAAGAAGTAGAGCAGATGAAAGAAGAGATCTCTTGTCTAAAGAAAAAGCAGAAGAGAGATGAGATATGGTTATCATTAGAGTCAGAGAAGAGAGTGACTTTACCTCCTACTATTGAAGAAAAGAGAATTTTAGAGAAGGAAGTAGAACTAAAATCAGAAGAATTTAAGGAACCCCTTGAGGAAGTGAGAGAAGAATTAATAAGAGAGAAACTCCAAGTTCCTGTGACTGCGAATTTTCGCGATGTAAAACTTAGTTACGTGATTGATTACTTTTCGGAAGTAAGTGGAATAAATATTATTCTTTCTTCTGAAGCTTATGGAGAGGATAAAAAAGTAAGTATCTCAGTAAAAGATCTTCCTTTAGAGACTGCCTTAAAGTATCTTCTTAAAAGCCAAGGATTAATTTATCGCATAGAGGAAGAAGTAATCTGGGTAGCTAGTCCTGAGGAGATGGACAAAGAACCCTTAGAGACGAGAATCTATTCTCTCCAGATAGGAGCAACCAGTCAGGCTATGTTTGCTGCAGGAGAAAGAACTACTTCTACTATCTCTGGACTTAATACGATTAAGGAGTTAATAAAAGAGGCGGTTTCTTGGCCAGGAGAGTCAAAATTGGTCCTCGATGAAAGGACTGGGATTTTAATCGTTACTAATACCCCTTCTAATCTCCGAAAGATCGAGAAGATAATTAAGGAGATAGATATTTTACCCTATCAGATCTTAATCGAAGCACGCTTCTTAAGAACAGAGGTAATGGATTTAAAAGAGTTAGGTTTAGAATGGATACTTAAGAGTGATTTTGCAGCTGACAAGCAAGAAGGTAATCTCAGGCATGGACTTAAACCAGGAGCTAAGATGAACTGGTCAGCCTTTGAGAGAGCAGCTGAAGGTTTAAACCTCACTTATCAAGGTAAACTCACCTACCCTGAGTTCGAAGTAGTCTTACATGCATTGCGTGAATCCAAAAAGACCAAAGTTCTTTCTGCTCCCCGCATAACCACACTTAACAATCAATCTGCTAAGATCCAGATTATTGATGAATGGATTTATCCTACTCGTTTTGAACCTCAACCATTCCTGATAGATCTTAATAAAGATAATGATTTTGCTGATCCCAACGAGACAACGACAGTACTTATGCCTACAGAGTTCATTACCCGGGATGTAGGGATTATTTTGCAAGTAACTCCAAGTATAGGCAAGGACAAGAAGAGTATTATTCTATCCTTGGTTCCTGAGGTAAGTGAGGGAATAAAGAACTATTTTGAATACGCTGAGAGGGCTACAGGTGAAGGCGGTGTAACTGAAGGAGCAATAAAACTACCTAAATTTACTGTTAGTACTCTTACTACCACAGTAGTAATTAACAACCAGGATACAGTAGTCTTAGGTGGCTTGATAAAAGAGACAAAACATAAGACACGTGTAAAAGTGCCCCTTTTAGGCGACTTACCTTTATTGGGCGGGCTTTTTAGAAAAAATTATGATAACCTTGAAAGATCGAATCTTCTTATCTTCGTAACCGCTACTATTCTTTCACCTGAAGGAGAGGAGATGTCAGTAGATTAAAGAAGAGTTATTATGGAAGAAGAGATCAATCATTATTATACAAAAGCAAAGCTTGCCTATGAGAAGAAGAATTTTGATTATGCAAAAAAATTATTGGAATATGTATTAGTTAAAAAATCAGATTCTCAACAGATACATCGACTCTTATACCTTGTTTTAGAAGAGGGAACAGAGATGGGAGCTTTTGGTAAGGAGAATTTCTTTACAAAGACAAAGGCATTTCTCCTAAAGATAAAAGGCGACATCTTAAGTATACAGAAGAGATTTCTAAGGGCAGCACTCAGCTACGAGAAGGCTTTTATCTGCCAACCCAAAAACCTTTTCTTTTTAAATAGGGCCGGACAGCAATTCTTAAAAGCCAATTTTGTTGATACAGCAACAACTATATTTGAGGAGATCTTAAAGACCAATCCTACATATATTCCTGTACTTAAGACTTTAGCTTCTTTATATTTGGAACGGGGTGAATCTGAAAAATCACTCCAGATTTACGAGAGACTTCATGAGCTTTTACCTTACGATCTCGAGATTAAAAATCGAATCCAACGTTTACACGCAGATCAAGCAATTAAGAAGTCTTTTCTTTAAGGATACTCCTGAAAATAATATTAGATGCGATTAAGAGAAATAAACTACTTTAGTCGACACCTTTCTACTCTCATCAATGCAGGTTTACCTTTAATAAAGAGTTTAGAAATCCTGCAGGGCCAGATTTCTGGCAAGTATCTCAAAAAAATAATTAGAAGAATCTCTGTCAATATTACTCAAGGGATGAGTTTCTCTGAGACACTTCAAAGCTATGGTAAGACTTTTCCTGCGCTCTTCATAAATATGGTTAGAGCAGGAGAAATTAGTGGAGCTTTGGGAGAAGTTTTAAGGCGACTCAGTGAGTTTTTTGGACAGCTCTCCTCTTTACGGCGTAAGATTAGATCGGCTTTAGTCTATCCTCTTTTTGTTTTGACTGCTGCGGGTGCAATCTTTGGTGTAGTGATGATCTTCATCGTTCCTACTTTCATAAGTATGTTCGAAGAATTTGGTACAGAATTACCCTTTACTACACGACTCCTAATCATTGTAAGTAAAATTTTTCAAAATTACTGGTTTGTAGCCCTCTTAGTAATAGCAGGAATTTATCTTTTTTATAGATTAATAACCCGCAATATAAGAGTGAAGAGGAAAGTAGACCTTATCAAATTACATTCACCTATCTTAGGACAACTAATCGAAAGGGTTAATATTGCTCGTTTGGCGCGGACTTTAAGTACTTTGCTGAGAAGTGGTGTACCTATCTCTGGAGCCTTAGAGACTACTAAAAGTATTGTTACTAGCAGCTTTTTTCAAGATGGTTTGGATGAAGCGATGGTGAGGATTAGAGAGGGTGAGAGTCTTACCGATGCTTTCATTGGTTCTCGTAAATTTCCAGCTTTGTTCATTACAGCAATAAAGATAGGAGAAGAGTCAGCACGCCTACCAGAGATGTTAAATTCTATTGCTCAAGATTACGAAGAAGAAATAGATATAACTATTTCAAATTTAATTAGCCTACTTGAGCCACTATTGATCATCGTTATTGGGGCAATTATTGGTTTCGTGGTTATCTCCATATTTATTCCTTTAATTAATCTAACCAGAATTATCTAGTGGATAATCATCCTCAAGAGATTATTACCGGCGAAGCGCCAGTAATAAAATTGGTCAATTTATTTATTTCTGAGGCAATCCAAAAAGGTGCTTCAGATATTCATCTTGAGCCACAGAAAGTCAATCTTATAATGCGTTACCGTATTGACGGTATATTGTATAAGATGCAGTCATTTCCTTCGAGTCTCCAAGAGTCAATCACCAGTCGTATCAAAATTATGGCGAGTATGGATCTTGCTGAGAAACGGCTTCCTCAAGATGGCCGAATAACCTTTTCTTTGGTAGAGGCAAACAAGACTGTGGATCTGCGTATATCTATTTTACCTTCTTTATATGGAGAAGCGGTAGTAATAAGAATTTTAGATAAACCAGCATATCTTTTAAACTTAGGCGAGTTAGGTTTCAGTGCTGATACAAGGAAAGAGATAGAGCGAATAATTAGCTTACCCCATGGTTTAATTCTGGTTACAGGTCCTACAGGGAGTGGTAAGTCTACTACTCTTTACAGCTGGTTAAATCATCTTAATAAAGAAGATCGCAAGATCATCACCATCGAAGACCCAGTAGAATTTGAGATTGATAGGATAGATCAGGTAGAAGTAAAACCTTTGATTGGACTCTCTTTTGCCAATGTTCTACGTTCTTTAGTTAGACAATCTCCTGATATTATCATGGTTGGAGAGATACGTGATTATGAGACTGCAAATATCGCTATTCAGATCGCTTTAACCGGCCATCTCCTTCTAAGCACCCTTCACACCAATGACGCACCTTCAAGTATCACCCGACTTGTAGATATGGGTATTCCTCCTTACTTAATTACTTCTACTTTAAGAGCAGTATTAGCCCAGAGATTGGTAAGGTTGTTATGTCCCTTCTGTAAAGAAGAATATATCCCTCAAGGGATAGAAAAAGCTAAAATTCAAGAGGCTTTTCCTGAAGAGAAGGAACCAAAGATATTCCGAAAGAAAGGGTGTTTTAAATGTGATCAGATTGGATATAAAGGAAGAGCAGGAATATTTGAGTTACTCGTTGTAGATGATACCATTAAAGAACTTACCCTTAAGAGAGCTACTAGTAGTCTTCTTATTCAGCGAGCATGTTCTTTGGGAATGAGGACTCTGAAAGAAGATGGGATAAAAAAAGTACTTGAAGGAAAGACAACTTTAGAAGAGGTATTGAGAGTTACTGAAATTCAGGAGTAAAATAGGATGGAGAAAGAACGCAAATATATTTTACTGGGTAATCTCTTAAAAGCTAAAGGCTTAATTACCGATGAACAACTTCAATATGCATTATTAGAACAAAAACGAACAAAAAAATTATTAGGTCAGACATTAGTAGATTTAGGATTTATCGATAGAAATAAACTCTTAGATGTATTGATTGAACAGTTCGGTTTAAAAAGGGAAGAGATTGGAGAGATTTCTAAAGAAGTAATTGAGAAGATACCTTTATCCGTTGCGTTGAATTACAGGACAGTTCCTCTGCGCTTAGAAAAGGATAAACTTATAATAGGATTCTCTGATCCTTTAAATGTAGATCTTTTAGATAATCTGCGTTTCATTTTAGGGACCGATATAGAAGGAGTAATCGTAGAAGAAAAACAGTTGGAAGAGGCCTTCTTAAACTATTATGGGAAGTTGCCTGAAAAAGAAGAGATCATTGAGCTACCCAGAACAGAAGGAATCAAGAAAGATTACGAAGATTTAATTAATCAACCTCCTGTGGTAAAGTTACTCAATTTAGTCTTTAGTCAAGCAATAAGAGAAAGAGCTTCAGATTTACATTTTGAGCCTTGTAAGGATGAATTTAGGATAAGAGCACGTATCGACGGATTCTTACGCGAGATAGTAAAAGTTCCTAAAGAATTAGCTTTGGCTTTGGTCAGTCGGGTCAAAGTTCTTTCTGGATTAGATGTAAGTGAGAGTCGTATTCCTCAGGATGGTCGTTTAATGGTTGAGACAGAAAATGTCTCGGTTGATCTGCGAGTAGCTACTCTACCTACTGTATTTGGGGAAAGTGCGGTCTTAAGAGTTCTCGATCGCCGGCAATTTGAACTTTCATTTGAAGAGTTAGGGATAGAGGAAAGTTTAAGAGAGAGGATAAAGACAGCTCTTCATCGACCCCAAGGACTTATTCTAGTTAGCGGACCTTCGGGTTCAGGAAAGACAACTACACTCTATGCGTGCTTGAAAGAGATCAAAAATACTACAGCAAAGATGGTTACCGTAGAGGATCCTGTAGAGTATGATATGTCAGAGATTCTCCATATTCCAATAAATTTGAAGATTGGATTAGATTTTGCAAAGGTATTACGCCATCTCCTCAGACATGATCCTGACATAATAATGATTGGAGAAATAAGAGATATAGAGACTGCAGAGTTTTCTATACGTGCTGCTTTAACCGGACATTTAGTCTTAACCAGCCTCCATGCTAATGATGTTCCCTCAAGCATTACCCGACTTATAGATATGGGAGTAGAACCATTTCTTGTATCTTCTACTTTGAGTATAATAATTGCTCAGAGGCTGATAAGACTCCTCTGTAACCATTGCAAATACGAAGACCAAGCGCAGAAGGAGTTATTAGGAGAACTCGGTTTCTCTAAAGATGAATTTAAAGATACTATCTTCTATAAGGCCAAAGGATGTCCGCAATGTAATTATATTGGATATAAGGGGAGAACGGGTATTTTCGAGATTCTTATCTTCGATGAAAGATTAAAGCGAGAGATTCTTGAGAATAAGGAGATCTCAGTTTTAAGAAAAATAATTCTTGGTACAGGAATGAAGACATTAAAAGAGGATGCTCTGAATAAATGTGTTCATGGTATTACTTCTTTAGAGGAAGTGGTAAGACAGACACGCGAAGCTTAAATTTTTTAAAGGTTTGAGAAAATGAAAAAAAAGAGTTTTACTTTAATGGAGCTTCTAACTGTGATTGCAATCATTTCTATTCTCGCAGCTTTGACTATGGGAGGAGTTCAAGCAGTTCGCCGGCGGGCAACTAAGGCAAAAGCCGAGGCTGCAATTGCAGCCTTAGAGGTTGCTTTAGGTATGTATTACAATGACTTAGGAGAGTATCCAGGAACTGTTGGTTCAGCTGATGACTGCAAGGTTTTAGTAGAGGCTTTTACCTGCGAGGATTCAAAAGAAGATTGGGATGGTCCTTACATCCGCTTTAAAGAAAGAGAATTACGTAGCAGTAGTTCCCATGATCCCGATGATCCCGATGATCCCTGCAAGAAGAAGTGCAAGAAGGATTGTAATTACCTTGATCCCTGGGGTAATCCTTATATTTATGAGAAAACAGATGATTTCTATTTGATTTTATCTAAAGGTCAAGATGGTGAAAGAGGAACCGATGATGATATTAGCAGTAAATAGAGCTAAGAAAGGATTTACCCTTATAGAATTACTTACTGTCTTAGTAATAATGGTTATTATAGGGAGCGTGTCTTTACCTCTCTTAGCCCAAATCAGAACACGCCAATCCTTAAAAAAAGCAGCCCAACAGTTACTTACATGTTTAGATACTGCTCGGAGTTTTGCTCTTAGCGAACGCAGCCGGTATGGTGTTAATTTCAATATTACAGCAGGTGAATTCTCCATTTTCAAAAGAGAAAAAAAAGGAGAAACGGTAGACGACAAACAGATAGAGAAGAGATATAAACTTCTTTCTCCAATTAAGTTTAAGTATATTACTCATTCAGAAATTGTCTTTCTTGGTGATGGTAGCTTAGATGTGGATAGTGAAGAATTTGTAGTTAAGATTCAGGATAAAAAGGGAAATAATGCTCGGAAGATTAAAGTTCCTAAAGTCACAGGCATCGGCCGGATAGAAAAATAAGAAGCAATGCAAAAAAGAATCCTTCTTTTTATTTGGTTTTTGTTCTGGTTTGTTTCTACTCTTCTCTTTATCTGGTTTGGAAGGTTAGAACTAAAAATCAGTCTTTGGAATAAGGAGATCAATCCAGTATTTTTTATTGGCTCTCTTTTGATTTTAACCACCATCTTTTTTAGTCAAAAAAAGATTTATCAATTAGAAAAGGAGATCAATTTAGATTTTCTTACCCATATTTACAATCGAAAGTATTTTGAAAAATGTATAGAGAAAATAACAAGATCAGCAAGAAAAAATAAATTCTCTTTTAGTCTTCTGATGTTAGATCTTGATTTCTTCAAATCAGTAAATGACAATTATGGTCATCAGATTGGAGATCAGGTTTTAAAGAATGTAGCCTGTATCCTTCAAGGACATGTGCGCAGCACTGATATCTGCGGTCGATACGGTGGAGAAGAATTTACTATTCTTTTACCACATACAGGCTTAAAACAAGCAGTTATCGTTGCTCAGCGTCTAAATAGAGAGATAGGAGACTATCAATTCTTTGGTCCGGGAGCGGTCTTTAAATTAACTGTAAGTATTGGCATAGCTTATTGGTCGATAGAAAAACCAGTTTCTACAGAGTTACTCCTCAAAGAGGCAGATTTGCAACTTTATCACGCTAAAAGTTTAGGCAAGAATCGAGTCTGTTGGAGGGAAGAATCGGAGACAGAATGAACAGAAGATGCTTTCGTGGGATAGGTTTTACCCTTATTGAGATTGTAGTAGCGGTAAGTTTATTTGTAGTCGGATTGATAGGAGTATTTGCAGTTTTACCCACTGTACTTAAATCTTCAAAAAGAACAGCTGTCAGTACACAGGTAGCTCTATATAGTAGGAAAATTTTGACTGAAGTAAAATTAAAAGATTACAGTTGGCTGAAGGAATATTGTAGCTCACCGAGTGGCTGTCCTTTGGATGGTGGAAAGGGTGATTTTTCTTGGAATGTTACAGTAGAAGATAGTCCACTAGGGAAAGGATTAAGTAGAGTAAGAATATTAATTGGATGGCAGGAAGATGAGAAAGAAAAACAGGAGGAATTTTATACCTATATTGGAAATCTCTCTTTTTAAATTTTGTTTAATTATTTTGTGTATAATATCAGGGATAAATTCTCAAGCATATTCTTATACAGCTCGATTTCGCCAAGTAAAAGACAAACGTTTCATCATCTATTATGAAGATGCACCTTACACCATACTTAAAAACATTCTTTTAAAAGCAAATTATTATGCTGATAGAATAAAGAAAGATTTAGGACTTCCATTTGGTAAGGACAAAATAGAGATATACATCTATCGAGATCTCAAAAGATATTTGTCTTTAACTAATCAAACTTCTCCGGGAGCTGTAACCTCTTTAAAAGAAAGAAAGATTCAGACTTATTTTGGGGTAGGTGAATTTTTAGATATAGTCCTACCTCATGAATTAACTCATATCTTCTTTCGCGAATTTGTTGGTTTAGAAACCAAAGGGATTCCTCTTTGGTTAGAAGAAGGAATTGCCTGCTTACAGGATAAGCAGAGAAGGTTGAGCTATCGGACTATTTTGAGGACTGCAGCTGGAGATAACAAAATTTTCTCTTTAGAAGAATTAGCTGGTATTAGTGATCTCTCTCAACTTGAAGAAGACAGACAAGAGATATTCTATACCCAATCCACAGGCTTAATCGATTATCTTATAAATAAATTTGGCAAAGACAGATTCCTTAAATTCTTACAAGCCCTAAGAGATAATGAGTTTTCTTTGGCTTTGGAATCTACATACGGATTTAAAAAGATAGAAGAACTAAAAGAGGAGTGGCAGAGATTCTTAAGAATAAGATGAGTGATTACCTAAATTTGAAATCTGAGTTCCTAAAGAATAGATACTTAAGAGAATCTACAAAGGCACTTACTTTGATGGAGATGCTTATAGGCATAATCATCCTTTTGATTATCGTAAGTGGGGTCTATAGGATATTCAGAGGAGTAACTACTGTAGTCCAAAAAGAAGAGATGCGTATGGCCACCTACCGAAGTGCAAGGGTAGTCTTAGATAGGATGACCAGAGAAATACGTTCTTGCTTCATTACTCCATGGCCTTTAGTGCATTTCTATGGATATGACTATGAGAGTGAAGAGGAAGCTGAAAAGGAAAAAATAAAGGATATTGAAAAGAGCAAAATTGAAGAGGACGAAAGGAACAAAGAAGTTAAGATTGAAGGCGATGTTCTTCTCTTCGTCTCATTTGTTCCTTCTAAAGAGGGTTCGGATGTCTATGAGATTGGTTATTGGTTAAAGAAGGAAGAAAACGGTCGCTATACTTTGATGCGGCATTTTGAGAAGCCGGCTGTAGGTAAAGTTAGTCCGGATTATGTTTTTACAACAAAAGATTTTGATACAGAATTGGTAGAGAATATAATTGATTTGGAATTTAGGTATTATCACAAAGGAGAGTGGTTAAATAGCTGGGATTCAAAAATACAGAGAGGCCTACCACAAGCAGTAGAGATAACCTTTAAATTTCCTAAAGAAAAGGAGCTTAAAAGTGTCGTTTATCTTCCTATGGGAGAAACATATAGATAGGAAGGCAATCGCTTTAACTTTAACCATAGGTGTATTAGGACTAATCAGTCTTTTAATTACCTCCTTCTGCTTGGCTATCTATTGGCAGACAAAACAGGCAGAACATCACCTGAGTTTAGCAAAGGCAGAGTTTCTTGTTGAGGCAGCATTCTCTCATGGCCGGACGGTTTTAAAGGAAGATAGAGAGAAAAATACTTTTGACTATGAGCAAGATGAATGGCGTAGATATTTCGAAGGAAAAGATGGAGATGAAAAAATAGATAATGATGGAGATGGAACACCTGACTCAAAGTGGATAGACTTTCAAGATGGCAGAGGTAATATTATCGGCCGTTATGCTGTTCTTATCAAAGATGAGAGTTCGAAGATTAATATTAATACAGCAGGTGAATGTAAAAAAGACCCTCTTCTTGAGTGTCATCAAGGACGGGGTTTTTCTACCTATGAAGTTAGTTTAGAAGATTTCTTTGAGTGCTTTAAACCTAGCTCTGTTGATCCTGAAGAACTTACAGAGAAAATTCTTAAAGAAAGATATGGTCCAGATGGAAAACCAGGAGAAAAAGGTGTAGATGATAACCTGAACAATCCAATCTTAGAATCAGATGGAATCGATAATGATGCTGATGGAGACACAGATGAAAAAGATGAAGGTATAGATGAACCACAAGAGTTTAATCCATATCATCCTAAGGGTCCCAAGGATCATGATAAACCTTATGATAGACCTTTTTTGAGTATTAGACAAGTAAGACCCTTGGTGCCGGACTCTAAGACAGACCCTAAGACGGACAATTTCAAGCGCATTGCCAATCAGATTACTTGTCTTTCTTTTGAGAGAGATATAAGTAGAAAGATAATTTCAGGAGAAATTCAAGAATTTCTGCGTTTAAATATCAATACTTTAAGTGCTGATGAGCTTGTTGTTTTCTTTAAAGAGGCAGAAAAAGAGGCAAAAATCTTTGATAAAGAGGCAGAAATCTCTGATAAAGAACAGAAAGCAGTAAATATTGTAGATTTTCGTGATAAAGATTTTGCTGCTACTGAATACTGTGAAGTAAAGGGAGTAGAAGGTATAAGGATCAATGAAATAATGGTTAAGCCTATTTTGAAGGTAGATACTACAAAAGATCAAAATCCTGAAAAGGGGTGGATTTGGAAAGGAAATCATTATGAGAATTATTGCGAATCTACTCCTCAAGAATATGGAGAATGGGAGTGGAGTGATTTGCCATCAGGAAAATATCGCCTCATCCTTTATGGTGAAGAGGATGAAAGAGTAGGAGATGTGATCGCTAATGGAACATCTCAAGAAGATGTTAAGCATGGACAAAGATTTAAGGAGACTGTTACCGTCGATGAAAAAGGCAAATTTACACTGAAGATTCGTAATAATAAAGAAAACACCACTACTTATTTTAAATATCTTGAACTCTCCCAACAACCTGATACAGAGTATATTGAGTTAGTAAATCTTACCAACAAAGATGTAGATTTAAGTGGCTGGCAAATTAAGACTAAATTTTTTCCTCCAGCTACTATTCCAAAAGGTACATCGATTAGGAGAAAGGATGATAAGGAGGAGAATTATCTTGTTCTAACAGTTGATAAAGAAGATAAGTGTGCTGGAATAGATGGAGATGGAATTTCATTTATTAATGTCTGGAAAGATATACCAGAAGAGAAAATTTGTCAACTCGATTTTGAGAGCAAAAAATTTAACCCTGACGATGACTTCTTGTATAATGGAGGAGATGAGATTACCTTAAAAGATAAAGAGGAAAATCCTGTAGAGATCGTTGAGTATCTTTCAAAAGATATTCTATATTATCGCACCTTAGAAAAAGGAGATCCTGTTCATTTATCTGACAATAACAAAAATAATATCTATGATGGTTGGTCTACATTTGAGAGTAGTTCTCCTGGAGGAACACCTACAAAGATAAATAGTGGAGTTCAATCACTGCCAGAATTTGCCAATCATGATTTTATAAGTTGTGGATATCTCTTAGATGTTCCTACATCTAAAAAACCTGACGAGAAATTTTCAGTAGATGATCTAGATAAAATTATCGATAGAATAACTACATCTAGCTTAATACTTCAGGCAGAAGCAAAAGGATGTAAATTAGAAGGTGTTAATTGGGAATTAGTAGAACGTGAACCACCGCAAACCGACTGGTTTGAATCAAAG
The DNA here is from genome assembly GCA_002340085.1 of Candidatus Omnitrophica bacterium UBA2593. GTDB lineage: Bacteria > Omnitrophota > Gorgyraeia > Gygaellales > UBA2593 > UBA2593. Next base: position 845 of record DDKR01000060.1, on the reverse strand, counting down.
ACTTCTGGATCTGAAGGAACTTGGAAATGGACTGCTGCCGATGGCATTGAAGACGGTGTTTATTATTTATACCTTGCTGGTAGGAAAGGTGATGAGATTTTTGTGAGTTGGGATGAAAAGGATGAACAAGGTAACATCAAAAAGGATGAAGAAGGTAACCCCATTGAGATAAAGTTACTTTCGACCTTTAGAGATGATAACCTTGCCAGTTTTGGTTCTATACATATAACTGGTCGAGAACTGGTCTTGAAGATAAAACATCCAGACAGTTCAAAGACATCACATTTCGATTATATCTTACTTACACCCGCACCTTTTAGTTACACATTTGGTCGCATTAATATCAATACTGCTTCAGATTGTGTACTTATGAGCTTGCCAGATATTACTGATAGTGAGATAGAAAAGATTAAAAAAGAACGACCCTACTCAAATATAGCCCAACTTCTAACTAAAGAAATTATTACTAAAGAAAGATTTAAAAAGTGGGCTAATCTTATTACTGTGCGTTCAGATGTCTATGAGATCATTGTTACTGCTTCTTCAGGAAGGAAAAAGGGAGGAGATTGGATTCCTTCAGCTACAATAAGATCAAAAATAATAATTGAGAGGTAATTAGAGCCATTTTATCTTACACATAAAAACTAGGAGAATGATCCCTTTTGATTATCAAACAATCAAATTCAAAGATTTTGCTTTCATTGAGACCTTCCTAAATTTTATCTTGTCAAAGGTATTCTAAATATTATATAATTAATCTCAAGATTAAGGGCCCATAGCTCAGTGGTAGAGCAGCTGACTCATAATCAGTTGGCCGGAGGTTCAAATCCTTCTGGGCCCAAGAT
>DDKR01000107.1 GCA_002340085.1 Candidatus Omnitrophica bacterium UBA2593 | reverse complement strand
ACCAAAGAAGATACAAAGTCCTATGGGCTTATTGTTAAAGAATTAAACTTCATCTCTTCTGACTTTCCTAAGAGGCCTGTTGTTTTAAAGGTGAAAATAAGATATAATCATAAAGAAACAGAAGCAAAAATTTCTCCTTTAAATGGTGAGAGAATTAAGGTAATATTCAAAGAACCGCAATTTGCAGTTACCCCTGGCCAGTCAGTAGTCTTTTATGATAAAGATACAGTTTTAGGCGGAGGAATAATCGAGAAAAATTTAAATTAACACAGATGGGCACAGATTATTTCATTAGTTGAGAAATAAGAAATCCCAAATGGGACTTTTAAGTCAGACTTGTTTGTCCCATTTGAGAAGAAACATTATATTCAGTTGTAACTAATTATTTGGAGATTATAACAAGTATAATGTTTCTTGGTCATTGGTGATTTCATTAGGGTTTATAGATGAGAATTTGAATGCAACCAATTTCCACTCCCGGAGTGGAAATTGGTAACCGAGAGTGGGAATTGGTAATTATTACAAGCTATTGAAATATCGTAAGTTACAATTTCGTATAAGTTGTAACATCATAAACAAAACACTGCGTTTTACTTTATACCCATAAGCTCTGAAACATTAGAAGGAACATAGATTTCTACTATTTATTTTAGAAATGTCTACTTATATTAGAAAAAGTTTGGGTTTTAGTTTGTTTATTATATTTGTTTTTGGATGGATTTCTGCAGTCTTTGGTGAAGAAAGATTAATGATTGAGCATCCTGATTCAGCTCGAGGGAGATTGCAGGCCAGGAGTAGACAATTATGCGTTATTAACTATAAAAATGGAGTCCAGAATATGCTTTTATCTATCTATACTTCTGAGATATACGGTGAAAAGGCAGCCTGGATCTTTCCTATACCGGCTAAACCCCAAGAAATTACCATTGATGTAGTTAAAGATTTTCCTTATTTTAGAGATGGTAATATAAGGAGTATAGCGATGGAATTAATTCATGGCTCATTTCGACTTATGAGGCTATCTCAAGTATATATTTTTCCAGTAGAATATGTCATAGGGGAAGCGCTGGATCGCGGTGTTCAACTGCAAACATCTCATACTATAGGGGAGGAGGTCTGTAGGCATATTGAAAAGACGGGATTGGCTTTTGAGCTTGTTACTGCAGAAACAGGTATAGATTTATACAATTATTTAAAGAATAAGTCACTCCAATTACCTCCTGAATTACAATCAATTTTGGATGAATATATAGGCCAAAAATATTCTTTTGTAATTTCTTGGATCAGTGATATAGAGCAATTTGAAGCTGAAGCGAGAAGAACCGGAAGAGAAGAAATATTCTATCCTCTGAGTATCTCTATTACATTTCCTACAGAAAAAATCTATTTTCCATTAAAGCCAATAAGTGTTTATGGAGATACAGAGATTCCAATAACTATTTATGTAGTAGGATATAGTAGACCTGAGTTTTCAAAATTAATAAAGCCTAAGAGTAAGGTGGCATATTTTACAGAAGTAAATTATTCTGTTCCTGATCAACTATCTTCCTTTTTCAATGCCAAGAAGCACTTTAAGAAACTAAATTATACTAAGATTTCTATTAATTCACCTTCAAATCTTTTTAAAGAAGATTTATGGATAACTCTATTTATGCCCAGTGGTCATATTAAACTGATGAATTTTATTGTTGATAATGTAAGATTATTAGGCCTTGGCTTATTCATTTTAATCTCATCTTCGGCAAGTATGTTTGCTGGAATGATTGCATTTAGAAGATTTAAGCCCTGTAAGAGTAAATTTGCCTTGTTTGGACTGTGGAATTTTCTTACATTAGTCGGCCTTGCTATTGTTGCACATAAATTAGAAATCGATACTTTATTTACCCAAAAGAAAAAAGAGATTTCAGAAAAGATTAATTTCTGGCGCTTAATAAAGATAACTGCTTTTATTGCTTTGGTATTTTCGGGTTTCTTTTGGTTGTGGACTATATTGTCTTCAAGATTTCATTATGATAATCTGAGAACGATGCTTGGTAATTTTTCTCTTGTTTTTGGAGGTATTTTTATTTTTCTGCTCCCTTTGGTCTATATTTTTACCACCAAAAATAAGCAAATAAGAAATTTTCTTATCTTATTTAGTTTAATTTTTCTTGCTTTAATTATCGTTGGTGAATTTTTATGCTTTGATCTCTGCACAGGATGTAGTATCTTAAGATTTATCCTAGTAAGTGCGTGGGAATGGTATTTTTAGTTACAATAAACCTGAATAATGCGTGAAAATGCTACTTTTTGCATACTATTTCGTTGGGAACAATGTTAAAGTTTTTAGCAAAAGGGCAAAATTTATAAAAGCTTAAGTTTTTGTATTCTTTTAATTGCATAATCAAACTATAATGTTTCAGAGCTTATGGGTATAAAAGTTCTTTAAAAAATGTGTAGATTTGGGCTGAAAAGTTTGCAATGTAGCATAATGGAATTGTTCTGGTAGATAAGCATCTTTTGAACCAGTTTGTGATATTGTAAGCAAATAAAAGTAAATGTATGGAGTGAACCCTTAAGACTGGACACAACTTTGTTAAAAAGAGAGGTATTTCAAGGATAAATTTATCGTAACTAATTGAGTATCAATAAGTTAAATATATGCTATGCGTTGAACCGTGAAAAATCAGTTTATTGTCGAGCATAGGTAAAATTTGATTGCAAGGGATTAAAAATAGCGCAACATAAGTATTCACAATGTCTTACAGTAACATGTATCTTTTAAAATAAGCACAAATAAAATAAATTTTAACAAAGTAGTGTGAAAGATTTAATCGAAGAAATCAAAAAATTAAAGAAAGAAAGAAAGGCAATTATCTTAGTTCACAATTATCAACCACCAGAAATTCAAGATATTGCTGATTTCTTAGGAGATTCTTTGGAATTAAGTAGGATGGCTTCTAAGACAAAAGCAGAAGTCATTGTCTTTTGTGGTGTTCATTTTATGGCTGAGACTGCTTCAATTTTGTGCCCAGATAAAAAAGTCCTTATGCCAGATATAAATTCTGGGTGTCCTATGGCAGATATGATCACAGCCGAAGGTCTAAGAGAATTAAAATCAAAGTATCCTGAGGCTACAGTTGTAGGATATGTAAATACCTCAGCAGAGGTAAAAGCAGAGTTAGACATCTGCTGTACATCTGCAAATGCGGTCTCAGTTATCTCAAAGTTAAAGGATACAGATGAAATTATCTTTGTGCCGGATAAATACTTAGCTGACTATGTCTCCAAAAAAACAAGAAGGAGACTAATTGTCTGGGAAGGGTTTTGTCCTATCCATGTGGAGATCTTAGTTTCTGATGTCACAAAACAAATAAAATTACATCCTCAAGCCAAAGTTATCGTTCATCCTGAATGTACCCTTGAGGTAATCTCTTTAGCCGATGCAGTGCTCTCTACTTCTCAAATGTGTA
>DDKR01000109.1 GCA_002340085.1 Candidatus Omnitrophica bacterium UBA2593 | reverse complement strand
TATCTTTTGAATAAAAAGTATCCAAGGCAGAATTCATTAGACTTAGTTGGGAATAGATATAATTTGGATTCTGATAAAAGACATATCCTTCATCGAGCAATATATTCAGAGAAAGAATCAAAAGCAAGAAGAAAAAAACTTATTTCTCCCTTAGAAGTTAAAAATAAAATTATAGGAATAGATGGTTACAATGTTCTAATTACTATAGAGAGTGCAATCAAGAAAAAACCTGTAATCCTCTGTAGAGATGGTCTAATAAGAGATATTTCAGGTGTATCTAAGAAATACAGGATAAGTACAGCTACCTTGAAGGCTTTAGATCTTATCTTCAAGCTCTTAGTAAAATATAGACCAAAGAAAGTCTTCTTCTATTTTGATTCTCCGATAAGTAAAAGTGGAGAATTAGCTTCTTCTGTGAGAGAGAAATTAGAGGAAAACGGATTAGAAGGTGGAGCATTTGCAGTGAAAGTTCCAGAGAAATATCTGTTAAACTTTGAAGTTGTCTCTACTTCTGACTCAGCGATCATAGACAAAACAAAATCTATCTTTGACTTAGCAGGATTCATTATCAGAAAGAGATTGAAAAAGAAAATAATCTCCTTTTAGAAATGATAAAACTCACATTCCTTGGTACAGCATGTGCAATAAGTTCTAAGAATAGAGATAATACAGCTTTATTACTAAAGACAGATAGGGAGTCATTCTTAATCGATTGTCCGGGTTCACCGGTATCTAAATTAAAAAGAATAAACTTTGATTTTAGAAAGATAGATAAAATTCTCTTTACCCATTCGCATCCTGACCATATCTATGGCCTACCATCATTATTGCATTCTCAATATAAACTTGGTAATAGAATCTTTATCTATGCAAAAAAAGAAGTTATTTCTATTATTAAGGCCTTAGTAAAAATCCATAGGTTAGAAGATAAAAGTAGATTTCCTCAGCTTATCTACAAAAACATCTTTCCTGATTTAAACAAACCATTTTATAAATCAGAAGACCTTTCTGTCTTTTCTTTTGAGGTTATGCATTCTCTGAATTCAGTAGGATTTAAGTTCGTCTTCAAAGATAAAAAGACCCTTATCTTCACAGGTGATACTGCATATTCAGAGAAGATCTTAAATATTTCTAAAGATACAGATTACCTCATCTCAGATTGCTTTTCTCCCTATAGATTCTTTAAGGTATATAAAGAATTAAAAAGAGAACATACAGATAGTCTCTCTTTGGGTAAATTAGCAGAGAAGGCAAGTGTAAAGGTCTTAGTACCCATACATTTCTGTAGAGAGTTAAGTTATTCTTTTGAAGAGGTGATTGGAGAGATAAGAAGAAACTTTAAAGGTAAGATCATTATTCCAGAAGACTTTACTTCTCTAAGACTTGATTAAAGCTAAAGTCTCTTCACGGGTCTTCTGGTTCTCTTTGAATATTCCCCTGACTGCAGAGGTAGTTGTAATTATTCCAGGCTTCTTTACTCCCCTCATACTTAAACAGAGATGTTCTGCTTCAATGACGACCATTACTCCTCGAGGTCTGAGTTTTTCCATAATAATCTCAGCAATTTGGCAAGTCAAACGCTCTTGGACTTGTAAGCGTCGGGAGAGAACATCTATAACACGTACTAACTTACTTAAACCCGTAACCCTTCCTCCCTTAGGAATATAGGCAATATGAACTTTTCCAATGAAAGGAAGGAGGTGATGCTCACATAGACTTTGTAAAGGAACTCCTTTAAGCAATATAATCTCATCATGTTTCTGATCTAAAATTACCTCTAATTCTTCCTTTGGATCTTTACCTATTCCAGAGAATATCTCCTCATACATCTCAGCTACCCTCTTGGGTGTTCCCAATAGATCTTTTCTCTCGGGATTTTCTCCAATTGCCTCTAAGATTTCTTTGACCGCTTTTTCAATCTTCTTTTTATCCATCTTTACCCCCTTCTAATTTTTGGTCTCTGGATATCCAAAATCTCTCAGCAATTCTTCTGTATCTTTTAAATATTCTTCCTGAACCATAACTCTAAAATTAGTGATCCAGGCAAAATTCTCACTTTCAATAAAATAAGGAATTTCATTAGTATCTAACAAAGATTTTATAGCTATAATCCGAGCATAATAGGGTGTAGAGCATATACAAACAAATTTACCTTGTGATTTATTATTCATCAGTGCTTTTTTGTTTACTTTATTTCCCAATACAAAATTCAGAGAATATCTTATCTAATAAGTCTTCTCCTAATAAAGTATCACCGGTAATCTCTCCTAAGCAGTCTATTGCTTCTTTTAAATCTATAGCTAAAAACTCATCAGATAAACCCCTTAAGATGTCTTTTTCTGTTCTTTCTAGTGTCTTTAAAGCTCTTTTCAAAGAATCTGTGTGTCTGATATTTGAAACTAAAATCTCTTCAGAGGAACCAACTTCTCCTCTCCAAACTTTTTTGACAATCTCTTCTTCTAATCTTTCCAAGCCTTTTCTTTTTAAAGCAGAAATCTTAATAAATCCATTAAGATTTAATCTCTCCAAATCGATCTTCTGTTTTAAATCAATCTTATTTATGACCGGAACAAAATTTTTTCTTTTTATTTTTCTTAAAAGAAACCTATCTTCACCAGAGATAGACCTACTCCCATCAAACACTATAAGAACTAAATCTGCTTCTTCAATTGCTCTTCTACTTCTTTTTACAGCTTCTCTCTCAATTAAATCTTTGGGTTCTAATATTCCAGCAGTATCAGTAATTTTAAAGGGGATTCCTTCTATATCTACTATTTCCTCAATTGTATCGCGGGTAGTCCCAGCAATTGAGGTAACGATTGCCTTTTCTTCCTTTAAAAGGCGATTCAAAAGTAAAGATTTTCCTACATTTGGTTTACCACAGATAACCAAAGATACGCCTTCTCGGAAAATCTTACCTTTTTCAGAAGATAGGATTAGTCCCTCCAATTCTTTCATTAAAAAATTTAATCTCTCCAATATTTCATCTCCAGAGATAATCCTAATATCTTCTTGAGGAAAATCTATATCTGCTTCTAAGTATGCTAATATCTCTATTAACTTTTGGCGAATTCCGTTTATTTTAGATAAGAGTTCACCTTTTAGTTGCCTTAGACCTACTTCTAAGGCTTTATCTGTTCTTGCCCGCACAATATCTAATACTGCTTCTGCCTGAGAAAGATCGATCCTTCCATTTAAAAATGCTCTTTTAGTAAATTCTCCCCGTTCAGCTAATCTTGCGCCATTCTCTAAGACTAACTCCAATGTCTTTCTTAAAGGAACTATTCCTCCATGGCAATTAATTTCAACAACATCTTCTTTTGTGTAACTTTTGGGCCTACACATCACAGTTAAAATTACCTCATCTATAATTTCTAATCTTTGATCTTTTACAATCCATCCATAATGGGTTGTATAAGTCTTAAATTCTGATGGTCTTTTACCATCTTTAGATAGAAATATTCTATCAGCTATCTTTAAGGAATCTTTACCTGAGATACGTACAATA
>DDKR01000018.1 GCA_002340085.1 Candidatus Omnitrophica bacterium UBA2593 | reverse complement strand
CTAAGTCGATAAGGGCAGGTAAAAATGAAAATAGATTTATTACAGTCTTAAAAGTGCCGAAATCTTGCGGCCCAAACTTTTTGGCAAGTAGAATATTTGCTAAGAATAAAATAGCTCCTCCTGTATAGGTAGCTACAATTACCAAACTGCTATCTCTAATTAAATATTTACTTTCAGGATTGAGTCTAATCTTCATAAATTATCTCCAATACAGATCTTATCTCATCGGCTATTATCTCTGTATTCATATCCTTAATACACCTATATCTTCGGCAACCTAAATCAAAACAGGGACGACACCACACAGGTTGATAAATTATTTTTTTTATTAAGCTTCAAGAATCTTTAATTTTTGGTAATAGACAATGCTCGTTATCATAAAGAAGAGCGAGCAACTCACTGGTATCAAAATAATCACAAGTATATTGAGTGTTGGTTCTTGCCTCCATATTCACCAGAATTCAATGCTATGGAATCTATCTGGCGATATACCCGACGACAAGGAACCCATAATCGCTTTTTTGAAACAGAAGACCAGCTAAAAACAGCTATAAAAAACATATTTCAGAAAATTCAGTATCATCCTGATTTAATAAAGAACTATATTGCGGCATACATCTAATTGTCATAATTTATGCCGTTTTATATAGTATTTTCTATATTAGCATTTCAAAATCTATCATTCCTAATTTTTGTTTAAGATTATTCTATTTTTGTATTTCGAGATAAATTTCTTTTAGCTTTTGATTAATTATGAAATATAAAAACTTCTCCTCCGCTAATCTCCTACCATTATTAGCAATATTTCTCCGTAACTGCTCATCTTCAATCAGTGTTAACATTGCTGTACATAAAGCATCTAAATTTTGTGGTGGAATTAAAAAGGCATTTTCTAAATGAGTACAAATTTTAGATATACTCCCAGTATTTGTTGTAATAACTGCTAAATTTGCCGCCCAGGCTTCTAATATCACAGTAGGACACCACTCCCGGACAGAAGGTAAAATAAAAATATCTACTGAATTATAAATTTCGCTTAATTTTTCTCGATCAAAAATTGGGCCTAAAAATTTTATTTGAGATTTTAAATTTAATCTTTGAGTAAGATCCCTAAGCTCTTTCTGTAATGATCCTGCTCCTACAATGTATAGTTCAAAATTTTTGTTTCGCTCTACTAACATTTTAGCTGCATTTAATAAATAATTTAAACCTTTTATCTCCTCTAGCCTTCCCACAAATAAAAACCTTACTAGCTTACCACTGTTGCAAAACTGCGTCTTAGCATTTCTTTTAAAAAAATCTAAATCTACCCCTACCGGCAAAAATAGATAATTCTTAAAATTACTTCTTTCAAAATATTTTAGACTCTCTGCATCGACAGTGATTATTTTAGTAAATCTACTAAATTTTAAAAATAAGAAATCAAGAATCCTTTTAAGTAAACTTTCCTCTTTGTAAGGAAAAATTACGACATGGCAGGTAAGTATAATGGGAATATGAAAAATCTTAGCCCAAAAAGAAGTTAAAAAACCTAATTCTGCAGCATGTGCATGAATGATATCAGGTTTTATCTTTTTAAAAATGAAGGGGAAATAAAAGAAAAGTAAAAGAGAAGATGCAATCCTTTTAAACGTAATTCTATCCCAGTTCTTTGTTTCGTCTTTAAAGCCGAATTTGTAGATGTTTTTTTTATTCATAACCTCTAAACAATTTGCAGCTAAAATGAAGACTTCATCACCTTGTCTTTTCTGTTGTTTCTCTAAACTAGCTACGTATACCGCATCTCCTCCTATAGCGTCAGGATACTTTTTGGTTATATGTAATATCCTCATTTTGAGTTTTATATATTTTTATAACAAAATATACTGCATGATTTTTATCTAAGCAGGACAAAAAATTTGCGATAAATTTTGGAAAAGGATAATAACCATTGACAAGAATTCTTTCAATATTAAATCCATAAAATCTCACAATATCCTTTATTGCTTTAAGACTGAATAATTTTATATGGCCGTGTGTAGGAGTATCGTATAAAAAGTTTCCAGCCTGAATTTTTATCAAATGCATTCCTGCTGGTTGCATACCAAAAAGCATAAAAAGTATGTTATGCCAAGAACACAAATTAGGAGTAGAAATTATTGCATACCCGCCTTTCTTTAGCACTCGATATATTTCTTTTAAAAAATTCTCGGTATTATATAGATGCTCTATTAATTGGTTTGCAGTCACTACATCAAAAAAATTATTTTCGAAAGGAAAAGGTGTGTTTGCATCACCTAGATAAACTTTTATACCTCTCTCCAGAGCCATCTTTGCTCTATCCGGATTTATTTCGATACCATAGACTTCACCAGTTTCTATTGCTCGAGCAATCCCTAAAGTAAATTCTCCATCATCACAACCTATATCTAATAATCTTGCATTAGAATTTTTATCTACCAAGCGTAAGAATTGACTCTGATTTTCTCTATACGCCCTGCCTGTCATGTTAAAGAGTTTACTCTTCTGTTGCTCCTTCATCGGTATTTTATAGTTAAAAAGTCGCTTTTTTAAATATTGATAAATATTTAAATAGATTTTCTTAACCTAAGTGGCCAAAAAAGTATCTATCTGATAAAGTACTTGTTCTGGCTTTATTTCTCGCATGCACCTATTCGTCTTACAGCCATATTCAAATCCCAAATACAAACATGGACTACAAGGAAGATCAGATTTTATCGAGATATGGTTTTTCCCCCATGGACCCCATTTAATTGGAGAAGTAGAACCATGAAAAGCTACAACTTTCGTATTACTGCTAGCCGCTAAATGCATAAATCCTGTGTTATTAGTAATCACTAGTTTCGCTTTTGATAATAACACATACAAAGTCAATAAAGAAACATCAACAAGTAGATGTGCCTTTTTTTCCAAGAAATAATTCAATTTATCTGCTTGATATCTACCTTTCTGCGTAGATATGATCAATATTTCAAAGTTATATTTTTTCATTAATTCGTTCCCAAGTTCAGCAAAATTTTCAATCGGCCATTGTCGCTGTTTTGCATTCGGAGGAACTTCTATATGTAAAACAATAAAATCCGAGTTTAACTTCATCGATCTTAATATTGCTTCTGTCTCTTTCATGTTAGATTCTACAGGCCACAACTCTAAATTCTTATCACTTGCTTGTATACCCAAAGGTCCCAATAGATCAAAAAAACATTCAACTTCATGTTTATCTTTTATGTGAGGGATTGTTTTAGTAAAAAGAAGGTGTTTATATTGACCTTTTGTCTTAAAACCGATTCTTTCTTTTGTAAATGAAAAAAGTGAAATGAGCGCCGAAATCCTAAACCACTGTTCAAAATCTATGACTAAATCGAACTTATCTTTTCTGAGTTTATTTATAACTTTAAGTAAATATACAGGACTCATTAATTTTGTAAATTCTACAACTACAGTTTCATCTATATATGGGCAATTTCTTAATATCTCTATATTCGCCTTTGAGCAGATAATAGAAATATGTGCTTTATAAAATTTTCTTCTCAGTGCCTTCAGAGAAGGGATAAGCAATATTGCATCACCCATTAAGCCAAGCTTAATAGTTAAAATATTGTTATAATTTATTAATTTTTTCTGCAGAAGCTTGCTGAGGGGATAAAATAAGAAACAAAGGGGAATGCCTATATATTTATCTATCCAGTGATATAGCCAATAGTTTATGATCTCTCTCAATATCCTTAAGTTAAAACATCTATCTCTTTTTGAGTCCTAAGATACTTAAGAAAAATGATGAGAATATAATCTGGATGCCAATAATCATGAAGGTAACTCCCGCGAGAGCTAAGCGAACTCTATCTAAAGCTCCAAATCTCTTTATTACCCACTCCAGAAGAATATAGAGATTGATACATAAGCCTATTAGAAAGAAGAGTAAGCCTAAAAAAATTCCTTTTTCTAAATTAAAATGAGATTGAAGAAAACAAATGAGTCTATCTTTCTTTAAAAAACCTTCTAATAAAGAATATGTCTTTGCATAGAACCCTAAAGATAATATCTGAAAGCCTAAAATTGCTGATAGACTTCCTATAATCATTAAATGTATATCCCATCTCCTACCAAATGCCAGAAAAGGCCCGGGTAAAAGTAAAAAAAGTAAAAGTAATCCTAAAATAAATAAGGCTCCACCGGGCAAAAGAAAGAGATAGTTTGGACTGAATAAGAACATAAATCTTAAATGTCTCCAGGCATCTTTGAATGGCCTTAATTTGGATACACCTTTCCTTAAATAATAATCGATGGGAATTTCCTTTATCTTTAGTCCTTCCCTTAAAGCAGTAACTAGCATTTCCGAAGCAAATTCCATACCTTTCGTCTGAAGATTTAATTTTTGATATGCCTCTTTAGTTATTGCCCGCATTCCACAATGCACATCTGAAAACCGGTGATGAAAAAATAAACGGCACATTCCTGAAAGTATAGGATTTCCAATAAAGCGATGTGACCAAGACATTGCTCCTTTGTGAATCTTACCTTTAAATCTTGAACCAATTACGAAATCAAAGCCTTCATAGAGTGGATTTAGAAGTCTATCGATCTGAGAAAAATCATATGTATCATCTGCATCACCCATGATTATAAATTTCCCCTTTGCCTCTTCAAATCCCCTTAATAAAGCTGAGCCATAGCCTTTCTCTGGTTCAAAGATTACCTTTGCTCCTGCCTTACGAGCTACTTCAGCAGAATTATCCTTTGAACCATTATCAACGACAATAACTTCTCCTCTTTTGCCTAATCTCTCCAAAGAAGCTAATGCTTTCTTTACACAGATCTCTATAGTCTCCTCTTCATTTAGACAAGGCATAATAATAGAAACTTCTGTCTCTTCCATTTTTACCTTTAAAAAATGCCTGCACCTATCCGCTAGTAAGTCTCTCAAAACCTATCCAATAGGTGCAGGCAAAAACCATTACCTTTTCTTCTTCTTTTTCTTTCTTCCTTTAGCCATCTTAGCGCAAGAGATATCACCCTGCTTATCTACAAAATAGAGATACCCTTCTTTCCTTTTAATACCACATTTAGCTACTTTTTTGGGATTACCTCCCTTCTTTTTCCCTCTTGCCATCTTAGCACAAGAGACATCACCTTGCTTGTCTACATAGTAGAGATAACCCGGTTCTCTCTTCAAACCTAACTTTACTATTTTTTCTGCCATCTTCTCACCTCCTTTCTATGTCCCAATTTTTACTGGTTCTAAGATCTGTTTTAAAGTTGCAATTGCTGACAGAACAGCTAAATAAGAAGTCTTGGGATTCTCTGGATGGGATAAATTCTCACATCTTGTGTATATGTTGCCTGACTCTGCTTCAATCTCTATCTCATGGGTGTTCTTAGAATATTCTGGAGAGGTAATTATTCGAACGAATGTATTCTCTGGATTCTTTCCAGCAATACTCAAAGTTGCAGCAACATTTATGTTTTGAGGAAAAAATAGAACGGCCTCGTTTACTCTTCCCTCAAAGAGAATTGTCTCTTCCTTTATAGCATCGAGATTAATCCTATTCTTTAAGATATAGGATAAACCCTTAAATGCCTGAGGTGGTTTCTTAGTAGTGAGTGTAATTCTTTTAATCTTTCCTAAGCTCAAGGCTTTCAAACCATCTACACCACAGATAGCTCCTGAAGGTAAATACACAAAGCAATTGTTTTCCTCTGCTAAAGAAAAAATCTCTGGATGTCCTAAAAGCCCACCTACACTCATTACAAAAACATCTTTCTTTGCAGAGACCACCTTCTTTGCTATCTCAAAGGAGCTATTAGCTGAAGCTGTCTCGATTACAAGGTCTGATCTATTTATCAAATCGTCTAAATTTAAAGCTACTAATCTCTTCTTCTTTAAAATACTCTGAAGCCCAAATACCTTTTCCATCTCAATATCAAAAAGAGAGACTAATCTTACCTTATCTTTAAATTCATCACAGACTCTCTTTGCCAATTCTGTTCCGATTGCACCACAGCCAACAATTCCTATCTTAATCTTTCTCATCTTGTTTTAATGGATTCTCTCTTTTAAAATCAGTTTTCCTAAAAAGATTTATTTGTTGTCTTAGAATCTTTTGAGATTTTAAAAATATCTTTTCTAAGTAATCTTTGAGCTCCATCAAACTTTGATTATTAGATTATCGATTAATCTGGTCTTACCTATCCAGCAAGCTATAGCAACCAAAATCTTTCCTTTAATCTCCTCTAAAGGATTTAAATTCTCTGTATCTACAATCGCAATATAATCTATCTTTGAAGTTGGTTTAGAAAGAATTAGATTTTTCATCTTTCCAGTTACAACCTTTAAGTTCCTCTCTCCTTCTAAAATCATCTCCTTTGCCTTACATAAGGCTTTATAGATAACCTTTGCATCTTCTCTTTCTCTTTCATTCAAGTAAGTATTCCTTGAACTCATTGCCAAGCCATCCTTTTCTCTGATGATTGGACAGACTCTTATCTTTACAGGAATATTTAGATCCTTTACCATTCTCTTTATTACAACTGCTTGCTGGAAATCTTTCTGACCAAAATAGGCAATATCTGGCTGAACGAGATTAAAGAGTTTTGTTACCACTGTACAGACTCCTTTAAAATGTCCAAGCCTAGATCTACCACATAAGACACTGGTAATTTTCTCTACATTCACATAAGTCAAATAACCTTCTGGATACATAGATTTAACTGAGGGATAAAATATCACATCTACACCACAAGACTCAGCTAATTTTATATCTCTCTTTAAATTTCTTGGATATTCTTTGAAATCTTCATGGGGAGAAAATTGGGTAGGATTAACAAATATACTCATTACAACTGTATCTGTCTCTTTCCTCGCTCTTCTAACTAAAGATAGGTGTCCTTCGTGTAAGTAGCCCATAGTAGGGACAAAACCAATTGTCTTTGTTTTCTTCTTTTGACCCTTGATATAACAAGATAATTTTTTTATACTCCTGATTACAATCATATAACCTCCAACCACGGCTTCAAAACAAACTCTCTCTCAAAGCATCTTGGATGTGGAATCTTTAAATTTTTCTTGTTTATAACTTTATCAGCGTAAAACAAAATATCTAAATCAATTACCCTCGGTCCAAATCTTTTTGTCTTTTTTCTCCCCAATCTTTTCTCTATTTCTTTTAGAGTCTCTAAGAGTCGAAAAGGAGGTATAGAGGTCTTAATCCTTATTACTCCATTTAAGAATTTCTCTTGCTGAGGCCCACCACACGGTTGGGTCTCATAGATCTTAGAGACTTTCTCTAATTTTATACCCTCTGTATCTTTTAAGACTTCTAATGCCTTCTTTATATTTTTCTTCCTATCTCCTAAATTTGAACCAATCCCTAAATAACAGAT
>DDKR01000077.1 GCA_002340085.1 Candidatus Omnitrophica bacterium UBA2593 | reverse complement strand
GTAATGATTGTCTCTATTGTGGATTAAGACGCAGTAATTCTTCTTTAGACCGCTATAGAATGGATGTTGAGGAAATAGTTGAATCTACAGAATTTGCAATTAATAAATTAGGATTTAAAGCTTTGGTCCTACAGTCAGGTGAAGACCTATGGTATAATGAAGAAAAGTTAGTCTCTATAATAAGAAAAATTAGAGAGAAATCACCTTGTTTACTTATCTTAAGTATTGGGGAGAGAGAAGTAGAACTTTATGAAAGGCTTTATGAGGAGGGAGCAAGGGGTATACTTCTACGCTTTGAGACATCTAATCCTTCTGTTTATAAAAACATGAGACCAGGCCATCTCTTAGAAGAGAGGATAGAATTAATTCAAAAGTTAAAAGATATAGGATTTCTCACTATGACTGGTTTTTTGATTGGTTTACCTAAACAGACTCAAAAAGATATCCTCGATGATATTCAACTCACTCACAGATTAGGTGTAGAGATGTTCTCATTCGGTCCTTTTATACCCCATCCCCAAACACCTCTTGCAGATAGTCTTCCTCCCTCTGTAGATTCGGTCTTAGGCACAATTGCTCAAGCGAGGATAAAGTATCCTAAATCTAAAATCTTAGTTACTACTTCCTTGGAGACCTTAGATAAAGAGAATGGTTTGAAATTTGGTTTACTTTCAGGAGCAAATTCTCTGATGATAAATGTAACTCCTGTAAAATATAGATTGCTCTATGAGATTTACCCTGATCGCGCAGGCACAGGAGAAGATGTTACAGAAAGAATAGACTACATAGTAAAACTATTACACTCTCTAGGTAGAGCTCCTACTGATTTAGGTCTATGATTAGGACAATAACTGTTTTCCAATCTAAACTTTTTGATAAAAGAGCAAGAGAGATCTATGGAATCCCAACCTTAGTTTTAATGGAGAATGCAGGAAGATCAGTTGCTGAAGAAGCTTTAAAGATTTTAAAAAACAGAAAAGAAAAGATAGCTATCTTTTGTGGAAAAGGAAATAACGGTGGAGATGGATTTGTCTGTGCCAGACACCTTTTGGTAAAGGGAATAAAGCCAGATATATTTTTAACAGGTAAAATCTTTGAAGTCAAAGATGAGGCAAAGATAAATTTAGAAATTTTACTTAAACTAAAACAAAAGATCATAGAAGTCAATGAAGAAAATTTGAATTTAGTTGGAGATAAGATCTCAAAGTATGATTTAATCATCGATGCCCTTTTGGGTGTGGGTTTAAAAGGTAAAGTAAGGGGAATATTTAGAAATTTAATCGAAATGATTAACTCTTCAAGAGCATATATCTTGTCCATTGATATTCCCTCAGGTTTAGATGCTACAACCGGAAAGATTTTGGGCGTCTGTGTAAAGGCAAAGAAGACAGTAACATTTATCTCTCCAAAGAGAGGGATGTTTAAAGACAAAGGTCCTAAGTGCTGTGGAAGAATAAAGACTGTAGATTTAGGGATAACTGCTTTCTAAGAAACTGCACATTATATGGGGTTGTCTTTAATTATATTCTGTATAGTATCTATCGATTTGGTTATTGCGTTGTAAGGTTATAACATTATTGCATTGTTGGATTCTGTAAAGAGCAGATATAATCATTCTATCATTCTTAAGAACGATGGAATGAGAGATGAAGTTTTTCAGTGAGAAATTCAAGGCTTTCAAAAATTTTATTGGATACAGAGACAACAATTTTAGGCATAGGAAATCCCTTGAGAGGAGATGATGGATTTGGTTCTATTTTGGCAAAGAGATTAAAAGGGAAGACAAAAGCAGAAGTTTTAGATGTAGAGACCTCGCCAGAAAATTTTTTGGGAAAGATTTTAGAAAATAAACCAAAGATGATTTTAATCTTAGATTGTGCTGATTTTGGAGCCAAACCTGGTCAAATAAAGTTATTCAATTACTCTGAATTCAGGGATCTCAAATTTTACTCTACCCACAATATATCCTTAAATCTCTTTATAAATTTCTTGCTTAAAGAAAAGATTAAAAATATAATGGTTTTAGTTGTCCAGCCGAAAGAGATTAAATTTAAAAGAGGACTGAGTAAAGAAGTAAGTTTAGCACTGAAAAACATAGAGAAGGAACTTTTAAATACCTTCAGATGGAACAAATAGTTCAACCTCACCGTTCACAATGGAAGAGTCGCAGAGGTTTTTTATTAGCAGCGATTGGTTCGGCTGTTGGCTTGGGGAATATCTGGCGTTTTCCCTATCTTTGCTATAAGAATGGAGGAGGGGCTTTTCTTATCCCTTATATAATCGCCCTTTTTACTGCTGGTATTCCTTTAATGCTTTTAGAAATTGGTATCGGCCATAAAATGAGAGGATCTGCTCCTTTAAGTTTTGCTAAAGTGAACCGGCGTTGGGAATGGTTAGGATGGTGGGCAGTTACCTTTGTGATGTTTGGGATTGTGCTTTATTATTGTGTAGTTATTTCTTGGTGTCTAAATTACCTCTTCTTTTCTTTTAATCTTGGCTGGGGGAATGATCCCAACGATTTCTTCTTTAACAAATTCTTAAGGGTAACCGACGGTCCACACCAATTAGGTGAAGTGCGTACTCCCATTCTCTTTGGATTGAGTTTTGTGTGGTTTATCAATTGGCTCATCGTCTTTTTTGGCGTCCAAAGGGGTGTAGAAAGAGCAAATCGTATCTTTATGCCCATTCTATTCCTTCTTACCGCTATTTTGGTCTTCTGGAGTTTGACTCTTAAAGGTGCATTTTTTGGTTTGAAGCATTACTTTAAGCCAGATTTTAATCTGTTAGTTAATCCACAAGTTTGGATCGGTGCTTATTCTCAGGCATTCTTCTCTTTAAGTCTGGGTTGTGGAATTATGGTCGCATACGCTTCCTATCTACCCCATAGATCTGAAATTGTAAGAGATTCTTTAACCATAAGCTTTGCTGATTCTTTCTTTTCTATATTTGCCGGATGTGCGGTCTTCTCAGTCTTAGGGTATATGGCCACTTCTCTAAGTATACCTTTAGATAAAGTAGTTAAAGAATCTGCAGGATTAGCCTTTGTGGTTTATCCTCAAGCGATCAGCCTCCTTCCTATCTTCTCTCATGCTTTTGGAATCATCTTTTTTGCTGTTTTGGTAGTTGCAGGGTTTTCTTCATCGATTTCGATATTAGAGGCTTTTAGTGTAAGTGTTATGGATAAATTTGGCTATTCTCGCAAGCTAACTGTAACTGTAATTTCCATTTTAGGATTTTTTGGAGGAATTGTCTTTAGTTGTAGAGGGGGATTATTTTGGTTAGATATTGTTGATCATTTCTTGTCCCATTATGCCTTGATAAGTGTGGGGATATTAGAATGCATCTTAATTGGTTGGATATTTAAGGCTTTACATTTACGCGAACATATAAACCATATCTCAAGCTTAAAGTTAGATAAAAGCTGGGATTTCTGCATAAAGGTTCTTACGCCATCAGTATTGGTGATAATTCTAATAAATAATATTAAAGAATTGATTTCCAAACCATATGGAGGTTATTCTTGGTTAGCAAACATCCTTATTGGCCGAGATTGGCTTATCTTTACTCTTTTCATTGCTTTGCTTTTTGCTAGTAGGCCTTGGAGAAAGCAAATATGAGATTAAAGAATACAAGAGGAAAAATTACATTCATCTTTATCCTTTTATCTTTTGTTCTTTTAGGATGTGGCCAAGAAAATCCCTCAAGAGAGATTAGAGTTAGAGAGGCGATCGATGGAGATACTGTCATCTTAACTGATGGCAGAACCCTAAGATACATCGGAATAGATGCACCTGAAGTGAGAAGATATACACAAGATAGTTGGGTTTATGACCCTCAGCCTTTTAGTTTGGAAGCAAAACAGTTCAATCAGAAATTAGTAGAAGGAAGGTCTGTAAGGTTGGAATTCGATGTTGAAAGGACAGATAAATATGGTCGGCTTCTCGCTTATTGTTTTGTTGATGATATACTTGTGAATGCAAAACTTTTAGAAGAAGGCTTTGCCTTTCTCCATATAAGATCGCCAAATGAAAAGTATAAAGACTTATTTTCCACTTTACAGAAAAAAGCCCAACAAGAAAAGAAGGGTATATGGAAAAACAGCTCTATAATTTCATCTGATGAGGCACATAGATACATCGGACAAATAAAGTGTGTGGAGGGTGAAGTATTAAATATCCATGAAGGTCAAAAGGCTTTTCATCTAAATTTTGGAAAAGACTGGAAGAAAGATTTTACAGTAGTCATCTTTAAGAGAGATCTCTCTTTTTTTCTTAGTAAAGGTATATCACCCGTCAAAGATTATCAAAACAGATTCATCAGGGTTACCGGCCTCATAAAAGAATACAACGGTCCAGAAATCATTGTCTCTCATCCTTCAGCGATTGAGATTTTAGAGTGATGGTCTACCGATTTTTTACCAATTCTATTGTTTTCTTAAGACTTCCTTTGGGATTTTTCTCCATTATATTCTCATTGAGAGAAAGGTTTATTTTTTCTGGTTGGCTTATAATTGGTGCTGTTCTCTTAGATATAGTTATTAGAATTGCTAAATTAGATGAAAAAGAGAATGAATTTGAGAAGGAGTTTCATACTCTTGCTAGATTCATTTCTTTTGGAATTACACCTGTAATCTTGGTCTATAAAAACTTTGATCAATTCCATTCTCCAATCGTAGTTTCATTATTTCTATACCTTTTGAGCTCTATGGTAAGATTTAGCCGGTTTGATCTCTATTCAGATAGAACCCCTCATCTTAAAGGTCTTCCAGTAGCAGTTAGTGCTGGCTTCTTAGCAATAACTGTAGTTGTAATTAAAAGATATAACATCAATTTAAACATAGGAACAACCGCTATCTTAATTATGATCTTAAGTGGATTGCAATTGTCTTCTATCAAATACCCTAATTTTAGGAACCTAAGAAATAAAAGGATCATAAAGAATAAGAGGATCGTCTTACTATTCTTAATAATAGGGTTAGTTCTCCTGAATATCTTGGGAAAATCTTTAATCTGGTTTCTATTTTTAGGCTATATCTTAGTTTGTCCTCTCTTGATAAAATTCAATTTATTTAGTAAAATAGAACAGAAGCCGAGGTAGCTCAGTGGTAGAGCGCTGCCCTGAAAAGGCAGGCGTGGGCAGTTCGATTCTGCCCCTCGGCACTTCTAATTATCCTCTTAGTTACTTCAGCTTTCAACTACTTCCTCAGTTTACAGCCTGACTTTGTATAGGTAAATCTAATTTTTCTCTCCTAAATCTAACCTTTCTGTTGTAAAAAAAAGAAAGCTTTCTTTATTTTTTGAAAAGAGTATATCTCAAGAATTTAAGAAGTCCTCTAAAAATCCTAAGCAGTCCTTAAAAACTCCAAAAGAATAACTAAAAATTAAGTGATATAGATTGAGCAAAATATTCCTCCCATCTTTCCACCTGAGGGGTGGAAATGGTAAACTTTTTTGTCTCAAGAATGGTATTCTATACAAAAATCGGGTTGAAATATGAAAAATCAAAATAATTTTTAAATTATTAATCAAATTTGGAAGGGGGTTGCTTAAATTTTACGAATCCTATAGTGACCCTTTCTGGCAATAATCAAACTTCCAACAATATCTCTTTCGGGTGTACGGGAGAGAAGGTCTCCAATTACAGAGGTAATCTCATTAATAGAGAGGAGATACACTCGAAGGAGAATTATCCCATAAGGGGGACTAATAGGATAACGCAATATGTTGCCGAAGTCAACATCACGAGTAATAAGGATGAGAGACCTTTCTTTTATGAGTTGATAGATCTCCTGATCAGAAGCCTTTGGATTTATATCCCTGATGTCAAGAGCTTCATAACCTAAACTTCTGAGGAAATTTCCTATACTTCTCGGACAATCAGCATCGATAAGGAATTTCATGGTTTGTTATTAGAAAGGTTGAGTGATCAATTCTTGCTCATTGGCAAGAAGAGCTGCAAAAAGAATGCATGCATTTATATCTTCCTTAGTGATAGAGAATTCCTTTTTAATGGTCTCAGTATCTATTCCTGTAGCCAAAGCCTCAAGGATGACATATACTGGTGTACGTGTTCCTTTAATACAGGGTCGACCATGTTGAATTTCAGGGTTTGTCTCGATATGTTCCTCGATTAATCTCTGATTCTTCACTTTAGCTCCTTTGTTTTCTGGTTAGTATCTTTAAATCCATCCCTTCAAATATCTCACATAGATATCTATATACTACAATTCTCAATAAAAATCAATTCAATTCTGCTTCACCAGTGGGAAGAGATTCTGCTTCTTTTTGGTCACTATGGAGATAGTTAAAGGAATCTTTGTTTGTCTCTCGTAAACGATGGAAACAAGAACTTCTCGCAGCAATAGAAGTCTTCAAAGGTATTCTATAATCAAAATGGCTTAACCCCGACCTTGATAGATAGAATTTTTTTGACAAGATAAAAGTTAACTTTATCATCCCATAGATGATAGATTGATAGAAGGCGAAGCCTCCTATCAAGAAGAGATCAAGATAATTTGGCAAAGTTGACTACTGAAAATGCGA
>DDKR01000124.1 GCA_002340085.1 Candidatus Omnitrophica bacterium UBA2593 | reverse complement strand
GAATTTTAAGTCAAGGAAATGTGCTGGTTGAGGACGTATGTCTAATCTAGGTGCTCTTCATAGAGAAATAAATTTACCCTGTAGACATAACCTCATAACCTAATGATAAACTAATAAAACCATAGAACATAGAACACTAACCACTTTATCCACTTTTAACTATTAAAAAGGGGTTAGTGGCTATGAAGTTAAGAGTAACTTTAGAGGTATTCAGTGATGCCAATAGATTATTATCTAAACCCGACTTTGTATAGAATAGCATTTTTTCTTGAGACGAAAGAAAAGATGAGTTTTGTCACTATAAATGGTATTTTAGCTATTTTTTAAGATTTTTTTAAGATTATGTGCTTTGAGTATTCTTGGTAAATTTGTGATACCTACAAGATTTTTGGAGGATCTGACGGTGTTCTTTTGGAATGTGTAGTTATCGAGATTGAGATGTTGGCCTGCAATTCTGTTCTCTACTATTCTTTAAGGTATTTAGGAAATTCCTAAGGCTTCTCTTTAGTACTTCAGGGTCTACATCTGCTCTTTTTAGATGTTTTTCTAAGAGGTAATATAATTTAAAGTGTGTAAATTTGAAAGGTCACAGGCAACAGTTTTTAGTTTGTTGAAGGAAGAGTTCTATCCCTACAAATTTTATTCCCAGGGTGTTATTCATTAGAAACACATTTTACACACTTTTTTCTTGACAATATTTACCTTTACTGATAGAATTTTCTTGATCTTCGGGAGAAGATGAAATTTCTTCTGCTGGTAGTAAAAGCCTACGAGTCCTAAAAATTCTGAGGACAGATCAAGTGGAATTCTTGAGCCAATAGTAAAAGTCTAGACGGAAGAAGATCGGAATTTACCCGAAGATAACTTCGGGTTATTTTATGATTTTTAAAGAAGATGGGAAGATTTAATACTATTGAGGAGATCTTAGAAGACCTTAAAAGAGGTAAGGTGGTCATTGTTATAGACTCAGAGGATAGGGAGAACGAAGGAGATTTGGTGATGTCTGCTATCTTTGTTTCTCCTCAAGATATCAATTTTATGGTGAAAGAAGCAAGGGGTCTTATCTGTGTTCCGATGGAAAAAGCGCGTCTCCAAGAGTTGAATCTCTATCCTTTAACAGACTTTGAACTGAGAGAAGCTACTAAAAAGTCAGATAGATTTTCCACAGGTTGGATGATCTCCTGTGATGCAGCAGAAGGAATAACTACAGGGATTTCTGCTTTTGATAGAGCTCATACGATTAAAGTATTAGCTAATCCAGAAACAAGACCTTCTGATCTTATCCGTCCTGGCCATGTATTCCCCTTACAAGCTCGAGAAGGAGGGGTTTTGGTAAGAGCCGGTCACACTGAATCTGCTGTTGACCTTATGAAGTTAGCAGATCTCTATCCTTGTGCAGTTATTTGCGAGATCATGGATGAAGATGGTTCAATGGCTAGGACTCCCCAATTATTAGATTTTGCTAAAAAATTCGATCTAAAGATATGTACTATCACCAGTCTAATTGAATACAGAAGAAAAAGAGAAATCTTGATAAGGAAAGTTACTGAGACCTTTCTTCCTACTGAATATGGAGAATTTAAGTTGATCCTCTATGAATCTATGATCAACAAATTGCACCATATTGCTCTAATCATGGGTTTTGATGAAATCCCTATAAAATCTTCAGAAGCTGTATTGGTTAGAGTTCACTCTGGATGTTTAACTGGAGATGTCTTTAGTTCTTTAAGGTGTGATTGTGGAGAGCAATTAAAGAGGTCTTTGGAGGTGATAAAGAATAAAAGAAAAGGGGTTTTACTCTATATGAATCAAGAAGGAAGAGGAATTGGTTTAGCCAATAAAATCTTAGCTTACCACCTTCAAGATAAGGGCTTAGACACAGTCCAAGCAAATGAAGCTTTAGGGTTTCCTGCAGATATGCGGGATTATGGGATTGGAGCTCAAATCTTAGCAGATTTAGGTATGAGAGAGATTAGACTTCTTACTAATAATCCTCGCAAAATTATAGGCTTAGAAGGATACGGTGTTAAGATTGTAGAACGGATACCCATCGAGGTAGAGTCTCGTCCTTTAAACAAAAATTATTTACTTACAAAGAAAGAAAAATTAGGACACATTTTGAAAGGAGGTTCTTATTATGGTTAAGAAGATAGAAGGCTCACTCATTGCCAAAGACAAACAATTTGCTATCATTGCCTCAAGATTCAATGATTTTATTACCAAACAATTGATAGAAGGCTGCTTAGACACCTTAGCCCGTCATGGTGCAGAAGAAGAAAGAATAACTCTATTTTGGGTTCCTGGATCATTTGAGATACCTCTCTTAGCTTCAAAATTAGCAAAAACTAAGTCCTATGATGCAGTTATCTGTTTGGGTACAGTAATAAGAGGCCAAACCCCTCATTTTGAGTATATCGCCTCAGAGGTAGCAAAAGGTATTGCTAGGGTATCTCAAGAGACAGCGGTTCCTTGTATCTTTGGTATAATTACTGCTGATACAATTGAACAGGCAATTGAGCGCGCAGGAACAAAAGATGGAAATAAAGGAAGAGATGCGGCTATAACTGCTATTGAGATGACAAATTTGTTGTTGCAAGTAAAGTAGGTAGTAGATAGCAGTCAGTATAGGTAAAAAATCAGAAGGTCTCCATAGTCAAATTAGTCTCTACTGTTTACTTCCGATTAGAGAGGGTGAATGCGTAAAAGAACAATAGCTCGTGAATGCGCTTTAAAAGTTCTCTATTGTATCGATATAACGAAACAGGATTTTACAACAGCCCTCTCTAATTTTTGGCGAGATAATCAACAGGCCGCAGAAATAAAAGACTTCGCCAACCTCCTTATAAAAGGTGTAATAGAAAATTTAGAAAAGATAGATAATGAGATCTCCAAATTTGCAAAAAATTGGCAATTGAAGAGGATGGCTATCGTCGATAGAAATATTTTGAGATTGGCCTCTTACGAATTACTCTTCTTAAAAGACATACCTCCTAAAGTCTCCATAAATGAAGCAGTTGAACTTGCTAAAAGATACTCCGGCCAAGATTCTGGGAAATTTGTCAATGGCATCTTAGACAAAATAAAAGAGATCCAGATTCAATGAAATTTTGCGATCTTCACATCCATACGAATTTTTCTGATAGTACCAATTCAATCTCAGATGTAATTGAGCTTGTGAGGAGAGAAGAGATCAGTTGTATCTCTATTACCGATCACGATACAGTTGAGGCAGTCGATAGAATAACTAAGGAAGCAGAAAGATTTAATATCGAGGTAATTGCAGGTATAGAATTAACCACAGAGCTTGAAGGCTCAGAGATCCACATCTTAGGTTATTTGTTCGATTATAAAGATGAAACTTTACTAAAAAAATTAGATGAGATCAAGCAAATTCGTACGCAAAGGATGTATGAAATGATAGAGAAATTAGAAGAAAAAGGTATAAATATAGATTTTAAGAGTATAACTGAACCTTCTAAATCAGGAATAGTGACGAGATTGCACTTGGCTAAAAAGATGTTAGAGTTAGGTTATGTAAGGAGTATCTCAGAGGCATTCGCAAAATATATAGGTGATAATGCACCTTGCTATGTATCTAGGTTCCGACTTTCACCTAAAGAGGCAATTAATTTAATTTTAAAGACAAAAGGAATTCCTATCTTAGCCCATCCTAAGAATCCAAACAAAGACTTCTTGATTCCTAAATTTATCGAATATGGCTTGAAGGGAATAGAGGCTTTTTACCCTGAGTATACACTTTTAGAGACAAATTACTATGAAGGATTAGCAAAGAAGTACGGACTTCTAATTACTGGTGGTTCAGATTGTCATGGAACTTTAAAGGAGAGGCCTTTAATCGGAAAGATAAAGATACCTTATAGATATGTAGAAAAACTTAAAAAAGAAAAAGAGACTTTACTATGACTATCCACGAAAAATTTATGAGGAGGACTCTAAGATTAGCTTTAAAGGCAAAAGGTAAGACTTCTCCCAATCCTTTAGTTGG
Organism: Candidatus Omnitrophica bacterium UBA2593; assembly: GCA_002340085.1. Lineage (GTDB taxonomy): Bacteria > Omnitrophota > Gorgyraeia > Gygaellales > UBA2593 > UBA2593. The sequence goes on along the minus strand of DDKR01000124.1, from coordinate 1,620 downwards.
AGCCTTAGTAGTAAGAAATAGAGAGATTATAGGAAAGGGTTTTCACAGAAAGGCAGGTCTACCCCATGCAGAAATAATTGCTTTGGAGAAGGCAAAAGGAAAGACAAAAGATGCTGTCCTTTATGTTACTTTAGAGCCCTGTTCTACCTATGGTAGGACTCCTCCTTGCGTAGATAGGATTTTGGAGGCAAAAATAAAGAGAGTGATTATTGGAATGTTAGATCCAAATCCAGTTAACAGAGGAAAGGCAATAAAGATCTTGAAGAAAAACAATGTAGATGTAAAAATAGGCTTCTTAGAAGAAGAGATAAAGAAGATAAATGAACCGTTCATCAAATATGTTACTAAAAGACTACCATTTGTTACAGTAAAGGTAGGCCAAAGCTTGGATGGAAAGATTGCTACAAGGAAAGGCGAATCAAAGTGGATCACATCAGAAAAATCGAGAGATTATGCTAAGAGACTACGCAGATTTTATGATGCAATCATGGTAGGAGTAAATACAGTAATAAGAGATAATTCTGAATTGAGGGATGGAAAATTTAAAGTTATCGTTGATTCGAATTTAAGAATTCCTCTCAACACAAGGATATTCTCAAAAAATCCAAAATCAGTAATCATCGCTACATCAAAAGATAAAAGAAGAAAGAAAAGGGAAAAGTTAGAAAAAATGGGAGTGAGAATTTTAGAGATAAGAGAAAAGAATGGAAGAGTAGATCTCTTAGATCTCTTAGAAAGATTAGCAAAGTTAGAAATTACAAATATCTTAGTTGAAGGAGGAGGTAAACTCATTGGTTCATTATTCGATAGAGGCCTAGTAGATAAAGTTATGTTCTTTATCTCTACCTCAAAGATAATCGGAGGAAAAGATGCGATTAGCTCTGTGGAAGGCGAAGGTATTGCTAATTTAAAAAGAGTGATAAGATTGAAAGATGTAAAGACAAAAAGGTTAGGAGAAGATATTTTAGTTGAAGGCTATGTTCACCGGTATAATTGAAGATTTAGGAAAAATTAAAAGATTAGAAAAGAAGACATCTATCTGGACTTTGGCTTTGGAGTCGATGAAAGAACCTCCTTCAGATTTGAAGATAGGAGATAGTGTATCTGTAAATGGGGTTTGCTTGACTTTAGTTAAGAAAGAAAAGAGTAATCTATTTTTTGAAGTGATGCTTTCAACTTTTAAGAAGACAAATTTAGGGAGTTTAAAGATTGGTGATAGAGTAAATTTAGAGTACGCATTAAAAGTTGGTGATAGGATCTCTGGACACTTCATCTATGGTCACATTGACTGTGTGGGTATAATCAAAAGAAAATCCTATATAGAAGATAACCTCTGTTTTGAGATATCTTTTCTAAAAGAGGTCTCTAAATATATAGTTGAAAAAGGCTCAATCTCTGTTGATGGCATAAGTTTAACTGTAGATAGTGTAAGGTCTGGTGTATTTACAGTCTACATTACACCCTTCACTCTAAAAAATACAAATCTTCAATTCAGAAGGACTGGAGATAAGGTTAACTTGGAGTGTGATTATCTTGCCAAAATAGCCAATCTTCAAAAGACTTAGCTTCTCTATATTGCCAAGTTTTTTCTTTTCTGATATACTTTATCTGTGCTAAAGA
>DDKR01000068.1 GCA_002340085.1 Candidatus Omnitrophica bacterium UBA2593 | reverse complement strand
TCCATGTTCTTTAAGATACGCCTCAGGTTACCCACATACTTGGATAGCCCTTCGGGTTGCCCACACTCTCCACAATTCTACTACGACTATTTCAAATAACAAAAACACTAAAAAATATTCCAAATCTGCAGAAAATTCGGTGAAGCGTCCGCCTTTATACTTGACAAAATATTGATTCTTTGCAATACTTATTCTTATAAAAATTAGGGAATTAGGGAGAGAAAAGAGTTGTTATGAAAATACATTTTAGATCCAATATTCAAAAGCTTTATAGATCTATTATCTTAGCCTCTTTGATAATCAAAGGGCTATTCTTTCTTCCTCTGGTATCATTGGCACAGCCGCCAGCTTGGTGTGTAGAGTTAGGGAGGTTAGCAGCTGATGGAGAATCTCAAGATGTCTTTGTTAAGGATAACTATGCCTATGTTGCAGCAGGAGATATTTTAAGCATAATAGATGTTTCTACTCCAAGTTCTCCAAAAGAGGTAGGTTATTATGATACACCGGGTTATGCACTTGGTGTTTATGCTTTAGGTGGATACATCTATGTGGGAGATTTTGGATCAGGATTATGGATACTTAACTTTACCAAAGAGTTCCATTCCCATTGACCATACCATTCTTCTTTCTTTTCTTCTGGGCTTAAGTTTGGTCTATTACCTCTATACAAAACCTTTATTAACTACTACTTTGATCAATACCTTTAACTCTTCTTCTTCCTTGTAGACCACCAAAGTTTGAAAAAGATAACTTTTTTCTTGCCTTTTGGCCTTCTTTGTAGATCACAAAACTAAGCACCGACTTTACCAAACGAGGTTATTTCATGGTATAATCTCCCTCCATAAAAATAGAGGGAGGAGTGTTTTGTGCTTAAAGATTTGATCTACACCAAGGCCTATAACATTTACATCTTAAGGAAGTGTTAAGAACGGATAATAACTTAATCCAATAAGGACTTGTTTTGAAACTTTAAAATATGTAGGATACCACGTAAACCATCACTCAATGTACCCAAAGGGCAGAATAGTTGGCACCAGAGACGAGGGATAAATAAAGAGCCCAATATTATTAAGCCCACAGAATATAAGAGTAGCTTTGCGTATACAGCCAGATTTAAAAATCTATTAGTAAATAATACTCCAAAGATTACTCCCAAAGTAAAGATTACCCTTAAGGCCTTTATATGGGAAGGTAAGGTGAACTTTTTCATCTTCAAGTAAGCTAGAGCATCTTGGACTGTTCCGCAGGGACAGAGTAAACGACAGAAGAGTTTTCCTCTTATTATATTCAAGAGGAGTATCCCAAGGATTATCCAACCGCGGAATCTTCCTTGGATGCACCGAACATAGCAAAGTGTGCAATAAAAGAAGGGCAGATGATAGGGACAGAATCTTAAGGGATTAATGATAAGGGGGGCTAAGATCATAAGAAAGAAGATCTTAATCTTACACATCAATTCCAGATGCCCTTAATCTCATATTCACAAAAAGGACGTCTTCCCTCCACACATCTTCGCCTAAATTTTCTCTGATCCACTTACACATCTTCCTTATTTTCCCTAAGTCATCGTTTAAGGTGGGAATGACAAGGAAACAAAAGTATAAAAAAGAAGATCGAGAAGATCCACAGCATAATCTTTAACTTTTCACTCTATGAATAGGGGGCTTAAGATCTCTATGTATAGATAGAGTAGCATCAAGCCAAATATTATCACCAATCCCCCGAAGACACGGAATAGAAGTAAAGGACACTTTTCTACTACCCTCTTTACTTTCTGGGGAAAGAGAAGATAGAGTATTCCCTCGATTAAGACAGCTATACTTACCAAAAGGAATAAGATTCTTGCTTTCTCTCCCACAAATGTGAAGATATCACCCATCAATGAACGCATTCTTCAAAGACCCCCAAAATTCTCTTTTAGCGCGGTCTTCCCACGGGCATAATGTAAAGTGGCTCTTCATCCTTTAGTTCCAAGACCTCTTTTACTGCTCTATCAGAGAAGGCGCCAATGATTACGGTGCCTAAACCTAAACTTTCTGCCTGGAGGTGTACATTTTGACCTGCGCCACCTACATCCATGGGTACATAGCGCAGCTCTCCCCGTCTTCCGTATCGGAGGGTAGTACGAGAATAGACGGCAGCAAAGACTAAGCTTACAGGTGCCTCCAAAACCATCCTTTGATTAAGACTTGCTGCGGTTAACTCTTGCCGAAGGTCACCCTCTTTCTTTAAACTAAGAGTATGATCGTGCCAAGAATAATGGTATACTCCTGGAGAGATACCTTTTACATTTCCGACCACCAGATAAATCTCTAAGGGATAGATTCCTCCTGCTGAAGGATAAGCCCGAGTTGCTCCAGTCACTCCATCGATAGTCTTACCACCAGCAGCCCAGAGGAGCTGTGAGACCTCCTGAAAACCCAAGGTCTCCTCTTTATAGCGTCTGATAGATCTTCTCTTAAAGATCGCCTCCTCAACCGAGGTATCACTCTTATATTTAGGTAGGGGAAGCTTTATAACCTTTTCTGCTGCCTCTGCCTGAGACAAGACTAGACAGACAACCAAAAGATTCAAAAATTTTACCCTCATCTGCTTCTTCATCTAATTAATACCTCCTTATACCAAACTTACTCTTAGAAATATACACCTTCTCCTTCAAATTATCAAACACTTTTTTGTACTGCTGTTCTCCTTCAGAGGGATGAGGAGGTAGTAGGTCACAGGTACTGACCCTGCAAGGAAAGACCTTATTTCACTGAAAGATCTTCTCAATCATAATGGTGGTTGGATGATCTCTTATGAAGAACGGAATATCTAATATCTTATAGCTCAATCCTTATGAAGACTAAAGCCATCGCTTCAAGTAAGATAAAGACAGAGAGAATAAATTCCTAACCCAAGTTCATACCCTTGAAAACTAAGTTATGTAAAATCAAAGGGTTACAATTTGAAGAAATCTAATTTTGGCACTACAGATTTTATTGTTTTATAATACCATCTCCGGCTTCCTGTTCAGTACGAAAAGGCTCAACGATCTTATAAGTATAATATTGGGTATTATTCTTTTTATTTGTATGGTTGACTTCTCGTATAAACATATAAGAAAATACACCAAAAGATTCATCAAAAGTTAAGATATTTCTATAATATACAATAAGATTTCGGCACTACAAGGTGATCTTAAAGGGGTTAAAATGTGTAAGTCCTTGATACAAAAGATATTCTATTTTTCAAAATGATAAGATTTCATGATAAAATGGCATTTAGGTATGAACTTGGGTTAAGAGTAGTAGAGAACAAAATTGCAGGTCAACATCTGTTCTGTATAACTACACCCTCCAGAGAGCACCGTCAGATCCTCCAAATCTTGTAGGTATCACAAACTTACCAAGAATACTCAAAGACACATAATCCTAAAAAAATCTTAGAAAATAGCCAAAATACCATTTATAGTGACAAAACTCTTTCTTGTCTCATCGAGAAAAAATGCTATCTGTCAAAGTTGGGTTTAAATAAATTAGCGAAAGCATCCCAAAGAGTATAAGTAGTAATAATTGTTAACTTATCTTGCCTTCCTTCTAATACACCTTTTGTTCTCGTTACCCAATCAATCGAGTTACTCAGTTTTGGTGCTTTATAAACTTCAAGCCTAAAATCAATGTTCTCTAATAGCCTTCTAAGGATATCTAAAAGCAACCTGTCCAAATAAGACTGTGGTAGATAATATAAACAGATTACCTCTCCTTTTAGGATAGTCTTTTTTAATGTTTCTTCTATCTTTGAAGAGATGGTCTTCTGTTCTTCTCTTTGGGCTACTTTTTCTCTTGCTTCTTGAATTTCCTCGTTTAATTCTACTATTGCATCTATATCAGAGCGCGGAATACCTCTCACCCCCCTCCCACTAACTATCTGTTGTAATCCTTCCCTATCGACAGCTTCCCAACCTAAATAAGAATATTGTTTAATCTCTATCTCATCACAGAAGCTAAGTAATATAGGTACTTTCTTAAGGTCAAAGGCAAGTCCTGCCATACTAATATATCTTTTAAGGAAGGATGCTTTCTGGACAAGTTTCATAATTACACTCTCAATGATTCCCTTATCCTTCCATTCATCTAAAACATCTAACTCATCTATAATTATTCCTCTTTGTCCTCTCCAAATATATCCGTCATCTACAATAAACCCTATATCACCGGCAAAATAAACTTTCTCTGACTGGGTTCCCGCATAGATGTGATAATAGAGAGAAGTACCACCCTCATAGGTTTTCTCTTCTATACCTTTCATTATCACATTTTTAACAGGCTTGCCTTCAAATTCCTGCTTCCTTAAAACATTCTTCATTATAATCATATCAGGCCAAATAAACTCCTCATCCTCATCTCTCTTAGATCCATCTCCTCTATCTTTAGGACTTCTTCCCGGCGAAATAGAGCAGACAAAGCTTAAGTTAAAGTAGGAAATTAGACCTTCAGCAAAACCAGGAATAACCAACCCCAACAAAACTAAACCAGTCAAGACGATCGAGATTGGAAATCTACGGAAGTCAAAATTTCTCAAACCCCATACCAGGGATATCAATATAAATAATAAACCAAGCCCGGCTGATCCAAAGAAATTGTCCTCTACCAACCACAGAAAGATAGAGTAAACGGAACAACCGAGGCAAATTAATCCCAAGGCCGCTGTGGCAAAACCCGGTCCCACCAGCCACGAAGGTAAGCCGAATCCTTCCTAAGAATTCCCGCAGCAGCCAGAAATTATTTATAATTCCATTAATAAATTTATCTACTCTCCGGACCAAAAGTAGAACCTGTGACTGCTTTGGCTAGAACCAGATTAGAAGAGTAAAAGCGAAAAGAGCAATGACTATTCCCAAAACAGGATTTAAGCTAAATGAAGGATTTACTATCTCTTGACTTTGGGCAAAGAGTGGGTTAAGAAAACCAAGAACAAAGATGAAATTAGCACTTTGGAGTGAAGAAGTAACCGTAGGTCCTTCCCATTCATCAATCGGTTTCCATTTACCCTCTTTAATCATCTTTTCGGCTTCAAAGACCGAAAAATACATTGCATAACCACCGAGATGCTTCTTATCTTTGTTTATTGGTGTATCAAGAACTAAAATGTAGTGTTTCTCAACAATTCCTATTACCGTCGCATTATAAAACTTACCTTTGTGTTCCACCTGAAATTTTTCTCCTATATTTACTGGATAGCCTTCCTGCACAGATTCCTTCTCAATCTTCAGACCAACTTCAGAGAGACCAGATACAGTACATTCAATTGGGTAAGTGCAATAGCCTTCACCTAGGTATCTCTTTGAAAGAATAAAACCAAAAGATGAATCTTCCCAAAAATGAATTGGCAATAATACAATTCTCTCTGAAGTAGGTTTACCAAGAATAAGTGCTCGCTGATAATTAAAATGGCTCAAAATCTTAACGATATCTCCTATCTTTAGCTCGGTAAGATCTTCTTTTTTTATAGCTTCCTCAATTTTAGAGATTGAATCTAAAAATTTATCCCTCTTTTCCTAGTAAGGAAAGACAATTATAATTCTATGTATGTGCCTTAAAGAGTCTTCCTTAACCAATCCTTTAAATGTCTTCAGTATTATAAAGGCGACCTCTATTTCTTCGTAAGGAAATATCTTAGAAAAATTATAGAAGATAACATTTCTATATTTTTGTGAATCCAACCATTCCAGAGCTCGTCTAGTTTTATCCTTAAGATCATAGAAATTCTCTACAATACTTTTCTCCTTCTCTGGTATATCCAATATTACAGAAACATCAATCTTCTCTATACTTTCAAATTCTTTTAGTTCATCTATTGAAACTTCTCTGTATTCTAAACTTCCATCAACTTTGGGTGTAAAGATAAGCGGAAATCCTGAATTTAATTCTTCGAATAATTTCTTCGATTTCCGCCAGGTTACGATAGTCCAAACTGGACGGATAATTTCCTTCCTACCCACAGCTTGCCGAATCATACCTCGTACTTTTACGGGTTCCTTATGATGTTCTGATCTATAATTATGACCAATTTCAGAAGCCTTTCGTTCCTCTTCAGTTAGCAAACTTAAGAAACCTTGTAAGAAATCTTCGGAATTCTCCAAGCCACAGAAAATCATTGAACCTTCAAGTGCACTGGCGATATTTTCCTCAAAACCTTTAAAGACACTAAATCCAAATACCTGTTCATCAAGTCTAGGTAACAACCGAGAAAGCCAAAACTTAGCATATAACTCTTGAGTGAATAGAACGATATTACCATCTTTCCAATCAGTTGGTAACTTAAGGCCGTATTCTTTGGAAAATTTCTTACCAAATTCTGAATTGTCAATTAAATTCACATATACAAGATTCGTAGCTCTATTACCAGGTAATAATCGGTAAGTATACTTGTAAAAGAAATCATGAAGAATCTCTTCCCATATAAATCCTTTGATAAAATTGTAACTGAGTTTATAGCCAGCAAGAGAAATCAATTCAATAAGACACTTAAGTTTATCATAATGTATCAATCGATATACATTCCTTTTAGGATCGTATTCAATAAAAGCACGCACATCTGAAATTATTTGACTAAATTCATCCGCTTCTTGATGTAAACCTTTTTTTAACAGAGTGTCTTTAATCTTTTCTATAAAAGTTTTACTCAGATATCCAGATTGAAGTAATTTTTTATCTCTCAAATTTGTAAACTCAACAAGTTTTGCTTGAAGGTAATCATCGTAAGAAAATATCTTCTCACCTTTCTTGACTTCTTCTATAATCCCTCCAAACTTTTCTGGACACTTTTCTTCTACGGCTTCAAATGCACCAAATATATAAGAAGTGGCCGAAGGAAGATAATATTGAAGTCCCTTAAACATGTCTTTGAAATCTACCTTTTCTCTAAGTTCATCGTAATCTACCCATTTACACCAATACCTTCCAAACTCATCCCTCAAAATCATAAAATCGTTTCCAGTCGCTTGTGTACTAGCAAGACGACTATCTTTCCATATCTGGAAATACGTCTTAGTCGTTACTCTACATATCTGCTCTACCTCTCCAGTGAGTACTTTTTTCGCCTCTTCTAAAAACCTGCTTTCTTCCCAATATTCATACCAATGTCTCTGCCACTCTTTAATCGTCTTCCAGTGAGGCGGCTCAAGATACTCCTGAGTTATTATTCCAGTAACAAACTCCTTCTCCCTCTTCGACCATCGCCGATATCCTCCATACCTTGGTATCCTATCACCCAACTCGTCTAAATGCTTTATTAACCTAGAGTCATCTACATCGGTCTGAGTAATTATAGTTGCCAATTTTATTAGTATCTTCTTTTCTTCTATTACTGGCTTCTGCTTTTCTCTCTTTGCTTTTACATTTTTCGGTAGCTCGAAATAAACACAATATAAGGTTTTGTTTCCTCCTTTCTTTATTTCTTCAAATCTTATTTTCACTATATTTGATCTATCTAATTCCATCTCGTGGATATTAAAGAATGAGGTTTCAATCAAATCACTCTCATTGAACAGATCTTCAATTACCCTCTTATGTAGCTCATTTGTGACACCTGTCCAATCTATCTTCTCAGTTATTGATCTACAAGAAGAACTAGCCAAATCTCTTCTGAACTGTTTACTTACATCCATTCCAGCAAACACAAAGAACCCCTCTAATAGCGCAAAACCAACATCTCCTCCAAAGCTGGTAATGATAGAAAAGAGGTAAGCCAAACTTTGAATAACCCCGGCTGCTCCAGAAAACCCTTGTATCCCACCAACCACGAGAGATAATACAGACCAGAAGCCCAAGCCGAGGCCAAGAGATAGCAAAGCTATGGTGGTAAGACTCGGTTTCTCTAAAACTTGCGAAGGAAGCTTTGATAGGAAACATCTTAGGATAACTAAAATGAAGAAGAATAGTAATCCTATCATGAGCAACATCCCACTTGCGCCAATCGAAGCCAACCAAGCCAAGAATACAGATTTAAAGGGACTTGGGTTAGAAGTATACCTAAGGCACTAACTACAGAAAGAATAGACAAAAATAAAGGCAAACTGCTACCAATCTTGCCTCTAGAATTAGAAAAGATGATTCTTTCTTCCTGCTTATGTAATGCACTATTAGCAACTCTTCTATCTCTGGATTCAAAAGTCGATCTTATCCTACCTACCATCACCAACCCAGTAACCAAACCTAACCGGCTCACAGTACCTTCCATCAAAACTTCCTTCTCTAGAATCGATCTTAAATAATTAACAAGGAGGTCGCCTGACAAAAAGGCTATAGCAGAAACCAAAATCCCGCTAGCCACGAAGAACTCGGCCATCAAATTATTCTGCAGTAACCAGATTTTCCTGATTGGAAAAGAACCATTTACTGAATCCTGTCCTCTCATCTTGAGAATTTGATCACCGCAATAGACGCACCTTGCAGGATCTACCAGTGCCTCTAGGAAGGCTTCTAACTGCTCTTTGATCTCCTCTAATCTGTAAAGATTTCCCGAAGAAACAATCTCCACCGGCGAGCTGGAGTGGTCATCCGATTGTATATTTCTCTTTTTCTCCAGCAATCTCTCCAGCATATGTTGGTCGCCTTGTTCTTGATTCAATCCGCTGGCGTGTCCAAATCCATCTCTTAAGGCGGTAATAACAAATCTCTGGGCTTCGGGGATGGAGACTTTAAGTAGGCGGGCTAATTCTTCATCGGTTTCTAC
>DDKR01000073.1 GCA_002340085.1 Candidatus Omnitrophica bacterium UBA2593 | reverse complement strand
CCAAGTTTTTCTACCGTGGTTCCTTTAGGAAGGGTTATACTTTTCTGCTCAGCAAAGACCTCTCCTAATAAAAGCAAACTTAAAACCATTGTAAATAAGAAGATAAATAAACTTCTTCGTCTCATTTTTTCCTCCTCGGTAAAATTATGATATTTTTTGTTTACGGTTAAACCTATTTAATATTTTCCATCACCCCCTTCAATGAGTAGTGGGTTGCTCAAAACTATTTTCTCGTCGGAGAATTTCAAAACCTACTTTTGACTTCGCCTCCACTTTTTCCATCGGCGAATTAAATAACTTTTCACAGATGAGCACAAATTAAAAGAAACATTTGATTTTACCTCCATTGGGCTATCACCTATGGATAACCGCAGGAGGAAACGTTATAGTGTACCACCTAGAAAAATTGTTATTTTCATTTGATTCTTGTATTAAGCCTCCTGATTCTGGTTCCCAAGTATCAACCCCAACCCGAATCCTCACTCTTGTTCCCATTATTCTTCTGTAATCTTCAGATATTATACTTGCTAGATGAAAGGTCCCAGATATGGTTCTACTGCTGCCTGCTGCTATTGATGTCCTATAAATTGGACCTGCAGCCTAACCATCTGCACCTGGCGCTGAAAACATTATACTATAACCTCTATCACTACGATGCATGTTTGAAGTCCATGGCATTATGGCAATATCTCCTGTTGCCGGTGCACCGCCAATGTTTCTCACTGTAAAAGTAATAGGAATAGCAACATTTATTATTTCCCCACCCATAAGGCTTTCTGTCGTAGGGGTACCGACTGAATCTATGCGTATTACGAGGTCGGGGTTCCTCGCTCTTCTCAATTGCTCTTCAGGTGATGGCAGCCGCGGCCCTGGCTTCGGCACGTCCCGTGATTTCTCACGAGTTCGAGGTGGAGCTGTAAGACTGGCGGGCTCTTTAGGAACTCTTTCGGGGGGCTCTGTCTCTCCAGGTCTATAAGCTTGCCCAGGAGGGACAAACATTACAGCCATTAAAATAGCAACCAGAATAGTTGCTCTTAACACCACTGTTGTATTTTTCATGGCTTTTACCTCCTTCTTACAGTTGTTTCCTGAAAGTTATTATCCTCGTTGGTTTCAGGAACTTCGTTAAACCCATCTACCCTCAGTCGAACCCGCTCTCCTTCACGCACCGCGAGCCCTGTCCTTTTTCGTATAGTTATACTTCTTCCGGAAGGTAACCCCCTTATGCTTTCACCAATAAAGCTTCTCCACTCACCATCTCTATATACGCTCACATCCCAACCAAATGGGCCTGCATCACCAACACCTGTATTAGATATTTTAATGCTTAAATTGTTATCATAGTAAGGCGACCACACAAAAAAATACACTATCGCTAAATCAGCCCGCGCATCCATTTCCATTATATTGTTATTCTCATCCATTTCAGCAATCTCATTTCTTGGGTCAACAACTACTCGCACTTTTGTAGTGCCTGAAGGGCATGGCCCCAAAAGTCTTCCCAGTCTTCCTATCCTTATAGGTACAGATTGTCCAGAACCTAACACTCTAGTTTCTCCAAATTCACCGCCTGAACGTACCCATCTTCCTTCCACAAAGCATTCTCTAACCGCACGAACATTATGCGCAGTTCCTCTACCGATGTTCTCGATTTTTAATACACTATCAATAGCTAAATTTCCTACTATTCTCAGGTCTGGTTTCTCTGCGGAAGGAGCAGCTGGTTGAGGAATAGGAGCAGCTTCTACCCACCGCCCATAACTTTCAATATCCATAAACCATCCTCTCGTGTCTCTTCCACGTTTTAAGCAAACATTCCTAAACTCTCCACCCGTTATCTTTATATTGAAGCATATCCTTTCTGGAGGAGAAGTTGGAACAGTGTATCTGTATACATCAACTACATGGTCTCCTGGATTAAATGTGCCTAACACTAAGGTTGGAGGCGGAGGACCCACACGTCGAGGAGTTACTTGTTCTACGATCGCTGTTAGATTCACAGGCCTCTCTGTTACAGTAAACCTTACACTAATTTTTACGATTTCTCCAACCAATGCAAGATGTGGCGTAAAATGAACGCTCCTACCCGTCACTCTTCCTTCTGCGTAAGACAGAGAAAATGTTACAGCCACCAAGATGGTTACTAAGACACCCATAATAGATAACTTTCTTTGCATCTTCTTCTCCTCCTTTCAAATTTTGATATTTGATATTTTCATCACTTTCTTTCAATGATACTATGAAAAGGTGCCTCCTTTCACTTTGTTTTCCTCACCCTCCTTTCAGAATCTAAAATTCAATCTTGCATTTACCAAAGTTTCGCTATAATTTTCTTCTGATGTCTCATAACCATAACCAGAATGTTCATAATTTAAACTGAATTCATAATTCTCACCAAGTCTCTTTAAAAGATTAAATTCATACCTTGTGCGTAGTTGGTCTGCATCTGCTTGATAACTATTGAAATCAGAAAATCTTACCCTTGAATTTATCTCCCAATCTTTAGGAAAGGTAACTCTTAACCCTAAACCATAGGCCTGGGTTAAATCTGATTCTTGAATGTCTCTATATTCATCATGGGTAACTTCATATTCTAAAGAAGGAGAAAAATTTATATTTTTTAAGGAGAAGGATGTATTAAAACCAAAGATAACCGAATCGTTGAGTCTTTCTCTGGTATTATCGATATTATCGTCAATCTTTGTCCTTTGATATTCTAAAGATATAGCAGCCGGGCCGATTCCTTGATGTAAACGCGTAAAAGCCCGCCGGGTTACTTCTTCCACCGAATCATCCGTGGCATCTCTTCGGGTCAAATCATATCCTAAATCTACATTTGTATTTTTTAAGGGTCTAAAAGATAAGTTTATACCCGGAGATTTTTGAAAAGTGGTTGTGGATTTATGCTTATCTAAATTATCTCGATTTTCTCTATAGGATAATCTTAATCTTACATCTTTGGGTAAATTAATTTCATTTTCTAAGAAATATTCTTCTAAGTCCTGAGTGACAAACCCACCAGCAGTAGAAAAATTTGAGCCATATCTATCAAAGCCTGCCCTAAAAGATAAACTTCCTATGCGATAATCTCCAGCTAAATGTAAGGCATGGTCTGTTTTTTTATCTATTTCCTTAGAATCAATATTTCGATCTAACCAACTGGTAGCAAATTCTGCTTCTAAATTTAGGTCTTTAA
>DDKR01000071.1 GCA_002340085.1 Candidatus Omnitrophica bacterium UBA2593 | reverse complement strand
CGACAGTCCGGGGTCTTAAACCGGGCTAGACGACGTCCCCATGGGCGGTAGAGGACTCGAACCCCTGACCTGTTGAATGTAAGTCAACCGCTCTCACCAACTGAGCTAACCGCCCCTTGTAGCTAATTAGTTTACAAAATAATTATCCCTTTGACAATAAAAAAATTAATGAGCTCGGATAACCTCTTTTATCCGCATGAGTCGAGTAATATTTTCGCGTTCAAGCTCTGATAATTTATCGACAATATAATCTATCGTCTCTTTTATTGAAGGAATAAGAATATATTCTAAGGCATTGGTTCTTCTTCTGGTTCTCTCAATTTCACCAGAGAGAATCATACAAATCTTATGGAGCTCTGCTAATCTTATAAGTTTTGGGATAATCTTAGAAAATTTTAATAGAGCAATATCTAACTCTGAAGGTGTATCTATAAAACTATAATTGAAGACCGGAAGAATCTTTTCTATATTTACAGAGGGTAAGTTCAAGTTCATAGCTCTTTTGATTTTGAAATCCATCTTTAATTTATTTTTTTGTTTAATTAGCTTTCTAAAATCTTTCTTGTTTATCTGTGATCTTGTCAACAACAGACTCAAGAAAGCTTCCTTGCAATTTATGTCGACTTCATCTTGTAATTTTTTCGCCTCTTCAATCGATTTTAAAAATAACCGCACTAATTCATCTAATTTATCTTCTAAAAGTTTGTGGCCTCTCTCAGCTAAAGAAAGACGCCTCTTCAATTTTAATAACTCCATACGATTAGGATTGATCTTTAGCTTCATGGTAATATCTCTTGATGAATTCTTCTCTTACTCTCTTTAACTCTCTTTCTGGAATCATCCTCAATAGATCCCAGCCAATATCTAAGGTCTTTTGAATTCCTCTGTTTTCTCTTTCAGATTGAGCAACAAACTCAGATTCAAACCTCTCTGCAAATTTTAGGTATAATTTGTCTAAATCTGACAATGCTGCCTCACCTAAAATCACAGCTAACTCCTTTGCCTCTTTTCCCTTGGCATAGCAGGCATACAATTGATTCAATAGATCTGAGTGGTCTTCGCGGGTCTTGTTCTTTCCAATTCCTTTATCCTTTAATCTTGAAAGTGAAGGTAAGACATCTATGGGTGGATATATACCTTTACGATAAAGTTCTCTACTAATGAGAATTTGCCCCTCCGTGACGTATCCTGTAAGATCAGGAACAGGATGGGTTTTATCATCCTCGGGCATAGTTAAGACAGGAATTAAGGTAATTGAGCCAGCTTTACCTTTTATTCTTCCTGCTCTCTCATAGATGGTAGCTAAATCCGTATATAGATATCCAGGATATCCTCTTCTTCCAGGCACTTCTTTTCTTGCTGCTGAGATCTCTCTTAAAGATTCAGCATAGAAACTCATATCAATTAGAATCACCAAAACATGCATACCTAAACTAAATGCTAAATATTCTGCACAGCTCAAAGCCAACCGAGGAGTAGAGATCCTCTCAATTGCTGGCTCATCGGCTAAATTTATAAAGGCAACCAATCTCTCGATTGCACCGGTCTCCTTAAAATCCTTTATGAAGAAATTTGCCTCCTCAAAAGTGATTCCCATTGCTCCAAAGACAACTGAGAATTTTTCTTCTTTACCTAAGACCTTTGCTTGACAGACGATCTGAGCTGTAATCTTTATATGAGGAAGGCCTGAGCCAGAAAAAAGGGGAAGTTTCTGTCCTCTTACTAAAGGATTCATTCCATCGATACTAGAGATTCCTGTCTGGATGAATTCTGAAGGGTAATCTCTAGCTTGAGGATTTATGGGAAAACCATGGATATCTAATCTCTCTTTGGGAATGATTGGAGGTGCTCCATCTCGAGGGAAGCCCTTTCCATCGAATATCCTACCAATCAGATCTTCAGAGACCCCTAAAGTTTGGGTTCTGCCCAAAAATCTTACCTTTGAAGCTGAGATATCTAAGCCTTGAGTTCCTTCAAAGACTTGGACTAATGCCTTATCTCTATCTACTTCTAATACCTTTCCCCGGCGGATTTGACCTCCTAAGAATTCCACTTCTACTAATTCTGCATATTTGACATCTGAGACTCTTTCTACAATTACCAAAGGCCCAGAAATATTAGAGATGGTCAGATACTCTTTCATTCTTCAATTCCTCTTCTAAATCTCTAAATTCATCTAGTCTATCTTCTAAGATATACTTTATCTTTGAAATCTTTTCTCGGATAGGAAGTTCTAAGACCTCTTTCAAATCTCTCCCCTTTTTCAGAGATTCTTCTGAAATTTGGTGTAATTCTAAGATAACTTTAAGCATAAGATACTGCTTCTTCAAAGATGTGTAGGTATCGATTTCATGGAAGGCGTTCTGGTGTAAGAAGTCTTCTCTTATAGATTTTGCAGTCTCCAAAATTAAACGCTCCTGAGAAGATAAAGATTCAATTCCTATTAATCTGGCGATCTCCAATAACTCTGCTTCTAATTCCAATATCTTCATTGCCTTCTGTTTTAATTCAGTAAATTCTTCAGAGATATTCTTTGCCAAAAACTCTCTTATATTCTCATGGTACAAAGAATAACTCAAAAGCCAGTTTATAGCCGGAAAGTGTCTTGAGGAAGCTAATCTATCATCTAATCCCCAGAATGCCTTTACAACCCTCAAAGTAGCCTGAACCACTGGATCAGATAAATCTCCTCCTGGAGGTGATACTGCACCCATAACAGTTAAAGAACCTATCCTCAAATCACCTCCCAAACAGACTACCTTTCCTGCGCGTTCATAGAATTCAGCAATCCTCGTAGATAGATATGCTGGATACCCTTCTTCACCCGGCATCTCTTCTAATCTTCCGGAGATCTCCCTCAGTGCCTCTGCCCATCTTGAGGTTGAATCTGCCATCAAAGCTACAGAATACCCCATATCTCTAAAGTATTCGGCAATCGTAACTGCAGTATAAACCGAAGCTTCTCGAGCAGCTACTGGCATATTTGAAGTATTGGCAATTACTACTGTTCTCTCCATTAAAGGTCTACCCGTATAAGGATCCTTTAATTGAGGCAAGGTAAGCAAAAGATCAGCGGTTTCATTTCCTCTTTCACCACAAGCACAATAAACAATAATCTGAGCATCAGACCACTTTGCAACCTCATGCATGACTACTGTTTTTCCGCTTCCAAAAGGCCCGGGTATACAGGCTGTTCCTCCCTTGGTAATGGG
The DNA here is from genome assembly GCA_002340085.1 of Candidatus Omnitrophica bacterium UBA2593. Taxonomy (GTDB): domain Bacteria; phylum Omnitrophota; class Gorgyraeia; order Gygaellales; family UBA2593; genus UBA2593. The sequence continues at coordinate 15,042 of DDKR01000071.1, read as the reverse complement.
AAATAAGGTATCAATTACTCTTTGGCCAGTAGTCAAGGGTTCTGTAGGTGGTAATTTCTCTTTTGTTGACCTTTCTCTCCTTACCGGCCATCTCTGAAACATCTTTATCTCTAAAATCTCTCCCTCAGATTCGATTTTAGCAATCGTATCTTCAATTTTAAAGTCTCCTTCACTAATCTCTAAGATCTTTCCTTTGACCTTCGGAGGTACTAAGATCTTATGGACAACTAACTTTGTCTCTTCTATTTCTCCTAAGATATCACCTTCTTCTACTAAACTATCCGGCTTTAATCTTGGTTTAAAATGCCAGAGTTTTTCTCTATCTAAAGCTGGGATCTCCAAACCCCTCTTGATGAAATCTCCTTGTTTTATTCTGATGATATCTAAAGGACGCTGTATACCATCATAGATTGAACCAATCAATCCTGGGCCCAACTCTACTGATAAAGGTTCTCCCGTCAAATACACCTCTTCTCCTGGCCCAATACCTGAGGTCTCCTCATAAACTTGGATTGAAGCTAAATCTCCTTTTAACTCTACAATCTCACCCATCAACTTCTCATTCGAGACTCTCACTGTATCATACATCCTTGCTCCCAAACAGCCTTCTGCAACTACTAAAGATCCTGATACTTTAACTATCTTTGCTTGACTCATATTATCTTAATATATCTGCTCCTATTGCCTTTAGGGTAATTTTTCGCAGTAAATCTTTTGCTAACCCTTTTATTTGGATATGATCAGGAATAGCTAAGACCAAAGGAAAGGGGTCTTCTATCTCTAAAAATAAATTTTTTATCTGGGGAAAATATTTTTCTTGGATAAAACAAACCAAATATTTCTTCTCTAAGACTTCTTTGAAGAGCTGAGTTATCTTTTCTTTACTTTCAACGAATAATGTATCGAAACCGAAGATCTCCAAACCCAAGATCAAATCCTCATCTCCAATTACAGAGATACTCTTAGATGTAGGTATCATTTAATCTCACCAATACCTTTTCTTTAGGTAAATCATTTAATTTAGCAAGGATTAGAAGTCTAATTAGATCTATCTCATTCTTTTTTGCCAAATAGTAAGCTAAGAGAGGCTCTGGACCAAAACAGATATACTTTGCTGATCTTATTCTCTCAATCAAAAAATTATTTATCTCTGCTTCTAACTTCAGAAATGAATTCTCTTTTGTAAGATATTCGAAAGAATCTCTTATTAAGCTTATGTACTTTGTATGACTAAAATTCTCTAAGAAAACCTCCCATGGTTCCAAATAAGAATTTAGGTAACTCTCTTTTTTAATGTAACCTGCCTCAAATAAGTTCTTAGAAAATTCTCCCTCTTCCTTCTTTAGATTTTTAAATCTGAAGAATAATTTTATATTCAGAAGATCTGAAAATGTATGCAGATAACTAACCAGAAAACTCAATTTAAGTTTTTCTGCTATCTCCAAGAACTTTTTAAGATTATCTAAAGATAATAAAGATTCAATCAATTCTTTCTCCTTTAGGAGCCCTTTGATTAAAGAGACGATTCCTTCTAAATGAGAATCTAAGATAAGCTCTAAATCAGAAGAATCTTTTATCTCTAATAATCCTTCTGGGTAATCGGATTTCTCTATAATTACTTTTAATGATTCTTCTAAGCCTGAATCTAAAATTACTAAAAGATCTTTCTTAGTCAGGAGTTTTGCCTCTTTTGCTCTGATCTTACCTACTCCAAATGCATAGTCTAACCTATTTATCTTTTGCTTTCTATCAAACATCTTTTCTTTCTAACTCCAAGACAGACCCTTTGTAGGAAAGATAGAGATAGTAAAAGATTGAGCTTACACCCATTAGAAAGAGTGTTGAAAACAGAAGAAAAGAAGAAGAAAATCCTCTTCTTAAGAACTGAGTAAAAGGTAAGGCAAACAACAAAATAGTTATCACCACAAAAGTAAATACCCAGACCAAATAGAGGAAACCCTCATAACTCAAAGCAAACTCCAAAGGTTCTTTTATAGAAAAATCAGCCCTCTTTACACCTAAAATCAAGGCAATAGCTACAATTCCCAAGGTCAAAATTACAGTCATAAGAGAAGCGATGATTACATAGACTGGTCTTAAATTTAGAATAAAGCAAGAAAAGATTACTAAAATCTCTGCCAAAATTAAAAGCGGTAAAAATCCCAACCAGAATTTTTCTTTTAAAAATCCTTTTAAGGCAAAAGGTAGAAACTTGATCAATCTAAAATTGTTTGTCTCTGCTGAAATGCTAGGAAATACCCATCTTCCAGATAACCCTCCCACAACGACTGAAGAACAAAAGAGGTTAAATAGATAAAGATAAGAAAAAGAAAAAAGTCCTGGATAACTATGCAGTTGTAATTTGAGAACATAGATACTGTAGAAATAAATAAAGGCCAAAGGAATGAAAATAAGTAAGGAACCTCTCTCTACTGTATTGCGATAGAAACTAAGTAAGTCCTTCTTAATGAAGGTATGTATAGAAGAAGGAAAAAACTTTAATAAGACCTGCCATCTGAATTCCTTTATTTTGACCTGAGGAACAGTTATCGATTCAGACCATATGTGTAGATAAAAGGTCTTTGCTATCAGATAAGTAAGGATGGATAAGATTAAAGCTACAATGGTTAAAGCAGACAGATTAAAGAAAACCCCTCTCAGATCTTTATGATAATGAGAGGCAAGGATATTTGTCAACCACTCACCAGGTAAAATAGTCATCCAAGGCTTATGTAGATTCTCTAAAAAACTCAGCAATCTTATCTTTCCTTGAGCAGTTATTAGTCTTTCTGGAAGCATCAAACGAATAATAGATAAAGCTACACTACCAATTAAAAGTCCAATTACAATTAGTACACCTTTTGCCCGGACGAAGGAGATAAAACGTGAAAGAAGGCAGACAAAGATTACTGCCAGGCAAACAGGAATAATAAGGAAAAAGAGAGTAGAGATTATCCCACTAAGATAAACTGTTGGAGAAAGACCAAAATAAGTCTGTAGGGAAAAGATAAAAGTAAGAATAACAAAAAAGGCTATCTTTGTAGTATGAAAGAAAACCTGCCAAAACTTTACCAAGAATACCTGTGTAGGGTTTACACCTAATGAGAAATAAAAAGTGATCTCTTCTTTTTGAAAGAAGAAAGACAAAGAACAGATGATCGTATTATAAATTAACAGAGGTAAGAACAACAACAGAGAAAAAGAAAACAGAAGACAGGCAAAATCAAAGGCAGCTAAACCCCTCTTAACTGAAAAATTAAACAGAGAGATTAGAAAGAAATAAAGAAGAGCTATTATAAGAAAAAGAAGTGCTTTATGGAAGAAATCCTGAAAGAGAAAATACCCCTTCTTCTCTTTAATTTGATTCTTAAAAACCCTTAATTGTAGAATAAACCACTGAAAGAAAAACATTTCAGGACAAAATTTTCAAAAGTTCGGTGTAAGCCTTTCCGCCTGTAATTTGAAGAAAGATTTCTTCTAAATTATAGTCTGGCTTCTTTGTGAGATTACGCAGATCTTCAATTGTGCCTTCAGCCACAACCCTTCCTCTATCGAGAATGATCAAACGTTGAGAGAGTTTTTCAGCAATCTCTAAGATATGTGTAGAAAGAAGGATGGATATACCTTTCTCTGCTAAATTCTTCAATAAATCTTTTATCAGCCGAGCTGACTTAGGATCGAGATTTGCCGTAGGTTCATCTAACAAAAGGATCTTTGGAGAATGTAAAAGCATAGCTGCTAAATTCATCTTTTGACGCACACCTCGAGGAAAACTCTCCATTAATTGGTCCATCCAAAAAGAGATCTCCAAAGCCCTTTCTAATTCATAGATTTTATTCTTCAAATTTTGATTGCTTAGTCTATAGAGAGCACCCACAAACAAGAGAAACTCTCTACCAGTAAGTTTTGGATATAGAAAAGGTGTTTCAGGAACATATCCAATAACCTGAGATATATCCTTTGATTGAGTAATATTGGCTCCATCTATATAGACTTCTCCTTCTGAAGGAAGCCATATTCTTGCAATGATATTTAAAAGAGTAGTTTTACCTGCACCATTTGGTCCAACCAAACCTACGATCTCTCCATCCTTTACCTCTAAATCTATTTTGTGGAGGACTAACTCATCTCTAAACTTTTTACTTACTCCTTTTACCTGAATCATATCTCTTCCTCCGGCCATAAAATTTTAGAAACCTCTACCTCTAATTTTGGTCTTATCTCCTCTAAGAACTCTTCTATCTCTAAATCCTCTTCTAATTCTCCAGAAGGAGTAATTATTCTCTTTTTTACCTTTTTTAAAGGGAAAACCTCTTTTGTTTTTTTAAATATCTCATCTAAGATCTCGCGTTTAAGAGAAAGAATCTCTTTCTGAAACTTTAATCTCTCTGAGATAATCTTTCTTTCTGCCTCTTCTTTTGCTGATTCTTCTATCTCAGAAATTGTCTCTTTAAAAATAACTTCTCCATCTTCTTCTGCTTTTTTAATTATCCTGTTTTTCTCAGTCTCTGCCTCAAAGAGTATTTCTTCTCTCTTGTTCTGAAAATCACCAGTAATCTTCTTTAAAATATCTTCAACTGCCATTACAATTTCAATCCTCTTAGTAGTAAGAGTGCTGTGATGACCAAGCCTAAGGCCGCATAGGTTTCTACCAGAGCCGCGTATGTTAAAGCCCGCATATTTGCCTCAGGGTGTTTTGCAGAGACTGCAATCCCTGCCGCACAAACCTTTCCCTGATGGATTGCCGAAACCAATCCAGATATAGCTATTGGCAGACATGAGCCAAATATCTGCCAGCCTTGCAATACTGTAGGATATATAGGCTCTTGGGTCAAGAGTCCCAATCTCATAATCACCAAAAATCCACTCAAAAACCCATAGATTCCCTGAGTCCCTGGTAAAGCAACTAATAAAAGCATATTCCCAAACCTCTCCGGATTCTCAGATAAAACACCGTTTGCTGCCTGACCAGCCAATCCCACACCAATAGATGACCCAACTCCACACAAAAATACCGCCATTGCTCCTCCACAAACAGCAATTACCAATCCTAAAAGATCCATCTATCCTCCTTTCTCTAACTGCACAAATTCAAATTCTCTTCTAAATGGTTTAAAGATTTCTTCTTGTGATTCAAAGAATTTTGTAAAGAACTCTAAATACTGTAATCTTGAAGTATGAACATAGACGCCTAAAAGATTTATTCCTAAATTCAAGAGATGAACTAAAATAAATGCTGGAATTAAAATCGTCCTGAAAAGAACGGGTAAGATAAAATAGACCTCATTTATAGCTGTTGCTAATAGAGAAGTGGTCAATCCTAAAGCAAAAATCCTACAGAAAGATAATATATCGGCTAAAAAATTTCCTGCAATGATCCCATAGATTCCGTAAACAGACCAAAAAATTTTAAAGATAAATTCCTTCTGTGCTTTAAACTGATAAAAAATAAAGAGGAAAAAACTTAAGCTTAAAGTCACAAAGGAGAAAATAAGAATCTTTGAAGGTAGAATTTTAAAGAGAGCAAACAATAGAAAAAGCAAAGACACTTGGATAAGAATTGAGGGGAGCTCTTTGAAGAAAGCCTCAAAATACATTCTATTCTTTAATTCCTTAGAGAATCTTAAAAAGATTCCAAAAAGAACCTGAAAGAACCCAAGGCCCAAAGCTAAAAATAAGAAGTTCAAAGGTTGTCTTAAAGGATCAAAGAGTAAGATTCTATCCTTAATTGATTTCAAAAATAAATTCCTATCTAAAAGATTTCCAAACCAGGCTCCAGTAATTGCTCCTGTAATTACTGTAGATAGTCCACAGATAAGGAAGAGTTGAAAGAGTTTTTTTGTTGTCTTTCCTAAGCGAAATTTTTTTAAAGCAAAATACGAAATAGTCGCCAATAAAATTCCATACCCTGCATCACCTAAACAGAGAGCAAAAGATAAGACAAAGAAGATAGCCAAAAATGGGGTGGGATCGATCCAACCATAGAGAGGGGCTCCATATAAGTTGGTGACTACCTCGAAAGGTCTAAATGGTCTTCTATTTTCTAAAGCGACCGGTACTTTTTCTTTTGATAAAGGTTCAGATACAAATACTGCTGTCTCTTTAAAATTTAATTCTAAGTCTCTTTTGAGATAAGCTATATCTCTTTCTCTTATCCATCCTTCGATTAAAACAGAAGAAGTTGTCTTTCTAAAGTTTCCTTGGATATCTAAACTCTTTTTTACATTTAGAAGATAATCATATACAGCCATAAGTTTTGGAATTTCTCCGGCCAACTCATCTAAAGATTCTTCTAAAGAGATGAGTTTTTCATCTAAACCTCTAATCTCTTCTTCGATACTCCTTAAAATATCACAAATTTTTCCTTTCTTATATGGAAGACCTACAAAATCAAAGTTAAATCTTTTAAGTAGAGAGAATAGTTCTTCTTTGTCTGAGACCAAATATACAATCAAAATATAGATATTTTTTCTGTCTTCATTTATCTTTTTCCAATAATTCTTCAAAGTATTAATCTCTTTTAGAAATTTAGGAAATTTCTTTCTTGGAATAAGACCTAAAAGACTCTCTGTGTAAAGAGTAGGTAATAGATATTCTAAAGATAAATCTAAATTCTTCCACACAGATAAATATCTGTAATTTTCTTCTAACTTTATCTTAAGAGAATTCAAATCCCCAATCTGTATTTTTATCTCTCTTACTTTTTTTAAGAATTCTGAATAATTGAACTCTTTTACTAAATCTTTGAATTCTTCTTCAGTCAAAGATACTTTTCCTAAATCTTTTTTAAGTTTTCTCGAGAATTCTAATATCTCTCTAATATTTTCTAATTTTTCTCTTAAATCCGAAGTAGAGACAGATATGGTCTGTAAAGTAGGGAATTCCTCTGTGGAGGTAACTTGAATCAAACCCCTATCCTGAAAAAAATCTACTAACTTATCTTTGTTCTCCTGAGAGGAGATTATCTTTATCTTCTTTATCTTTGAGATCGCCATCTAAAAAATATTAAAGTCTAAGATTTTTAAGCTCTTCTACAATAAGAGATATGGCTTTACCAGAATTTTGGTAAGATTGTTTTTTAAGTCTTTCTTTGGCAAGTTCTGCTTCTTTCTTTAATTCTTCTATTCTTTTCTCTGCTTCTTTGATTATATCTTCTTTGATTAGAATTGCCTTCTCTTTGGCTTCCTTTTCCTTCGATTTAATGATCTCTTCGGCTTGGAGTCTTGCTCTTTGGATGATTCTCTTTCTTTCTTCTTGAGTCTCAGAGACCAGCCTTTCTCCCTCTCTTTCTTTTCCTCTTATACTCTCAATTACCTCTTCTAATTCCATAGATTTCTTTCAAGATATCTTTTGTTACTTTTAAAGGATCTTCTGCTTCTAATACAGGTCTTCCTACAACTAAATAATCAACACCAGCTGAAATCGCTTCTTTAGGAGTAGTAGTTCTTTTCTGATCTTGAAGAGAAAAACCAGAAGGCCTAATTCCCGGAGTAACGATTAAAAATCTTCTTCCCAAATTTTTGCGGAATAATTTGGCTTCTTTTGCTGAGCAGATTATCCCATCCAATCTCGTTTCTTTTACTAATTCAGAGATCTCTCCAACCTTCGGTCTTTCATCTTTAGAGGTTAATACTGTAACTCCGAGGAGAAAAGGTCTCTTTATACTCTTTCTTTTTGCCTGTTGTTCAGTTGATTTTACTGCCTCCTTTAACATCTCTGGGCCTCCTTTGATATGGAGGCTAAACATATCTACACCTAAATTTACAACTTGCTTACAAGCGTTCTTAACTGTATTGGGAATATCAAAGAATTTTAAGTCTAAGAATACTTTGGCTCCTTTTTTCTTTATAAATTTAATTATCTCTTTTCCATAAGGGATAAACAATTGAGGACCAACTTTATAGATCTTTATCAGAGGAAAGAGAGAATCTAAAAATCTCTTTGCCTCTTTAAAGCTATCTACATCTAAAGCCAAAATCAATCTATCTCTCATTCTATCGTTCTTAAGAATGATGGAATGATCCAATCAATTCTTTTATATCAGCAATCTTTCTGTTCTTCAAGTAGTTTCTTAGTCCATCAATAACTTCTATGGTGATTTTTGGATTTACAAGATTTGCTGTTCCGATTCCGATTGCCGTTGCTCCACACATAATGAACTCTAAGGCATCTGTAGTATTCATTATTCCACCTGTACCGATAATTGGTATCTCTACGGATTTATAGACTTCATAGACTGCCCTCAATGCAAGGGGTTTTATTGCTGGTCCAGATAATCCTCCTGTAATTAAAGTCTGCTTTTCCCAATCCATCGCTAATCCAAAGAAGGTATTTATTAGGCTTACTGCATCTGCTCCCGCATCTTCAGCTGATTCTGCGAGTTCAGTAATATCTGTAACATTTGGAGAGAGTTTTGCAATGAGGGCTTTGGAAGTAACTCTACGGATTGCTTTCACTGTCCTCTTGGTAGCTTTAGGATCTTGGGCAATTAGTCTTACTCTTTGATCTTTGGTTTTAGAGCTTTTAATATTTGGACAAGAAAGATTTAACTCTATACCGTCTATATCTCTTATTCTGTTTAGTCTCTTTGTTAGTTCTACAAATTCTTCTAAATCATTCGCCCATATACTTACAATTACAGGAATTCGGATTTCTTTTAGGAAAGACAACTTCTCTTTAACAAAGATATCTAAGCCAGGGTTTTCTAAGCCAATAGAATTGAGGAGTCCTGAAGCTGTTTCAAAGATTCTTGGCTGAGGATTTCCTTCTTTTGGTTTAAGGGTGATCGTTTTGGTAGTAATTGCCCCTATTTTTTTAAGATCTATTAAATCTTTGAACTCTTCTCCCCAACCAAAGACACCTGAGGCAACTGTGAGGGGATTCTTTAATCTTAGTTTGCCTACATTTACACTTAAATTCGGCACTCCTACCTTCCTAAGATCATCCTTATAGAGATAAGAAGTAAAAATATTCCAAATAATCTTTTGAGAAGAGAGCTAGGTAAATTCTGAACTAAATGTGCACCGATTAAACCACCAATGAAAAATCCTAGGCAGATGAAACCGGCTATATTCAATTTAACATTACCACTCCAATAGTAACGTAAGGCTGCTAAGAGGCCAATGGGTAAAACCATAACTGCTAAGGTTGTTCCTTGGGCTTGGTGTTGGGTTAAACCAAAGAGATAGACAAGTAGAGGAATTAAGATTGTACCACCACCAATTCCAAACATCCCACCAAATATACCTGTAATTATGCCCAAAATGAAATACAAAGACCAATCCATCACATTCTCCTTTTATCTCTTTACTAAAAACTTGGCTCAATACATAAGACCTTGTATTTTTTAAAGTTCTTCAATCCTCCCTTAATAAAACTTAAGTTCGTCATATACTTCATCTTAAACCAGGTAAGTAAGTATCTACGGGGTTTACAGTAGAAACAATAGAAGAAGAAACTATAAGCAAAATACAAAGTCAATATCAAAGAAATAAAACCAAGCAATCTATTGTTGAAGATAAATCCCAAAACAGTCAAGATCCCAAATATGTGCATAAGATGAAAGTCTCCTATATAAATAAAACCTTTCAAGAAAAACGGGATCTTCAAAGACAATTTCTTTTTCATAATTTGAAAGACTATCTCTAATAAATTTTTCTTACAATATTTGTTGATCAAAGGTGAATGTGCTTCTCCATAACTTACCCAAACTTTCTTTAAGCCTTTGAAGTCTGCTCTATGCATATGATCTATTTTTGCCTGGGGCACAAAATAGAGTCTGTATCCTTTTAATTTTAATTGGTGACTGAAATCCATATCTTCTCCGGTAGGATGATCCCAGAATTTCAAATCCTTCATCGCCTCTCTCCTATAAGCAACATTACATGTGCCAAAAAAATATGCTTTATGACCAGCAATCTCCAGAGGAGTAATTTCTCCAAAATCAGGAAGGTAACCTTCTTCTATAAATCCATAACGGGGAGAAACCATATTAAATCTAAAAGCTTCACAGTATATCTCAGTCAAATTATTTGAATCTACCTTTAATGTATAGACTTCACCTCCTACTGCTCCAATCTTTGGGTCTTTCTTAAAAGGTGAGATTAAATTTTTTATCCAATCTTTGCAAGGTGCACAATCTGCATCGGTAAATAAAAGAAAATCCCCTTTGGCAATTTCTAAAGCTCTATTCCTTGCATAAGCAGGAGAAGGACAATTTGGAATCTCAACGAGTTTTATGAACGGATATTTTTTTTGCCACTCTTTTATAATCTCAACTGTTCTATCTTTTGAACCACCGTCAGCAATGATTATCTCCCAAGAATGGTGGGGATAGTCTATATTGAGTAAATATTCAAAAGTCTTCTCAATCGTTCTCTCAAAGTTCTTTACTGGAATAATTATTGAAACAAAATCTTCTCTCATTCTTTACTCCTTTCTTTTTCCTTAACCTAAAAAATACTCAAAAGGTACTAAAAATATGTTCTCTTTTAATTTCAGAAGTTCTCTTCCCCTATATAGAACCATACCCCAAGGAGCAGATTTGCGGAAATCCTTTAAAAAGATATCCATTAGACTTCATCTATGGTTATAAGTTAATTAGTTTCTCTATTTTTTACCTGTATACTTCCAATCAACTTTCTCATGACTTGTGTTTTAACTTAAATCTGGTTAAAATGCAAGTTATATTAAATTCTACCTCTATTCTCATACTATCTCATCTATATCAAATACAGGACCTTCTTTACACACTCGTTTAAACCCTCGCTTCGTTTTCACCACACATCCCAAACACGCACCCACCCCACATCCTAAATATTCTCCTAAGGAACCAAATATAGAAGCTTTGTGTTCTTTGGAAATTAAGCTGATTTCTCTAAACATTTTCCTTGGACCACAAGTATAAATTGTCACTCGCTGTTGAGTATTAGCTGTCGATAAAAAATCCCTTAACAGATCAGTAACTTTACCTTTAAAACCTTTTGAACCATCATCAGTAGATATTTTAACATCAAGGCCTAATTCCTTAAATTCTTTTTCACAGAGGATTTGCCTTTTTGTCTTTGCACCGAGTAATATAGCTGAAGGTCTTAATGTGTGAATTATAAGTTGTTCTGCTAAAAATAGTAAAGGAGCAACCCCGATCCCACCTGCAACTAACAATATTTTTGGCTTTTGCTCTCCACTCTTTAAGTTTATATCAAATCCATTTCCCAATGGGCCTAAGATATCTAAATATTCACCTGGTCTTTTTTCGGATAAGATCTTTGTTCCTCTTCCTACAACTTCATACAGTATCTCTATCTTTTTTCTTTTGACTCTATGGATTGAAAATGGCCTTCTTAGTAAAGGTTCTGTGGTTTCAGTAACTCTGATCATTACAAATTGGCCGGGCTGAATGCCTTTGGCTATTTGAGAAGAAAAAAGAACAACTTTATAGTATTTATCTATAATCTTGAGATTAGCTAAAATTTTTGCTTTCTCCTGAATTATCATCTAAGTCTTTAGGCTCTCTTTTCACTTAATTTCTTTACCATAGATGAGAGCTATAAGTATACCACCTAAGGGTATAGCGATTATTTCTGAAATTAAGCAAGGAAAAGGAAATGGCCCTAGGTTCAAGGTATATTGAAAAAATAATCCTACCAATCGAGGTAAAAAGAAAAGAATTCCAAAAAGAAATCCCTTTCCTACAATACTTTTTCCCGGAATACCTTTGTAGAGTACAGAATAGAGAAGAGAAACCACTAACCCCATGATTATATTTAGAATGAATAATCTAATCATCATTGCTGAATCAAATGTCCTATAGAGATATTCGTGCCCTTTATACCAATTCTTAAATATTCCTCCATTAACTACTCCGTGAACTACATAGGAAAAAACTCCCCAAACAATTCCTGCAATAAACCATCTTAATCTTTTCATTTTATTCACCTCCCTTCATGATTTTATCAAATATTCTTTGACTAATTACTTCCTTTACTACTTTTTAGTCTTTACAAAAATAAATTCTCGCAAGATACTCTCGCAAAAATATTTTTGATTATAACCAAATATTGTTTTTGAAAGACTATTTTTGGCACTTTGGACAAAAATAAGTACCTCTACCTCCTAACTCGATTCTTTTGATTAGGCTCTTGCATACCAAACAAGGCTTACCTTCACGATCATAGACTTTGAGGTATCTGATGTATCCTCCGGGCTCACCTGATAACTGTACATATTGATCTACTGAAGAGCCTTTATGTTCTATAGCTTCAAGGAGAGTATTTTTTATCTCTTTGAAAAGAAGTTCTTTTTCTTTATCCGAAAGACTACAAGCAATTCTTTCAGGATGAATTTTTGCTCTAAAGAGAGATTCGGCTATATAAAGATTTCCTATTCCAGAGATAAAATTCTGATCCATCAAGAGCGGCTTGATCTTTGTCTTCTTTTTAGCTAACATCTCTCTGAATTCTTCTCTAGTTAAATCGAAGGGCTCAGGGCCTAAGTCTTTGATAAATTTTAAATTATGCCAATCTTTGATCAATCTTAATTCACCCAAGAGTCTCTGGTCACGAAAATCTAAAAATTTTCCATCAGACAATTTAAAACTCACCCTTGATTGTTTTCCATCTCCAGGATAGATGAGTTGGCCGGTCAATTTGAGGTGAATAGTCAAAGATTTTTCAGAAGATAACTCCAAGATTAAGAGTTTTCCTTTACGCAAAATCTTCTTGATTATCTTATCTTCAATCTCTGACTTAAATACCTTAGGTTGAAGTTCTTTGATTACCTTTGGATTATTGATAGTTACTCCGATAACCTTTTTCCCTAAGACTACCTTCTCTAACTCTCTCTTTAAAGTTTCAACTTCGGGTAGTTCTGGCATCTTTGTCTTCCCTCTAACTCTTCATTATCTTAACCCATACCTCTCTTTCTCTTGGTCCATCTGACTCACATAAATATATTCCCTGCCAAGTACCAAGAAGTAAGCTTCCATCTTCAATAAAGACAGTCAATGAAGAACCAAATAGAGAGGATTTGATATGGCTATCAGCATTTCCTTCGGTATGAGAATAACTTAGACTCTCAGGGACAATCTTACTGAGGGTGTTCATAATGTCTTTTCTTACCGAGGGATCAGCATTTTCATTGATGGTCAAACCCGCAGTTGTATGTGGACAAAAGACAAAACACATACCATCTTTAATTTTGCTCTTGAACACAATATCTTGAATTTCTCTGGTAATATCTAAAAGCTCTATTCTTCTTAATGTTCTTATACCGATTCTTTCCATTTTATTTCAACCTCTCTTTAACTTCTCTTATGGCTTCTTCTATTGTCTCTACTTTGATCACTCCCGGAATATCCCAAGATTTTAAGGAGATTACGGGAATGCCAAACTGTAAAGCATAGGCAATCTCAGATAGGGTTCCGTATTCACCGGGTAAAGCAATAATAACCTCAGATGTCTTTACTACCAATACATTTCTGGCATTTCCTAAGCCCGAAGGAATAACGATATCTACATATTCATTGGCATCTCTCTTTTCATAACTCGGAATAATCCCTATGGTTACACCCCCTTCTTCTCTAAAACCTCTACAAATTGCTTCCATTACTCCACCTACGCCACCACAGACTAAAAAACCCACCACTTTTGCTAAATTTTCTCCTAATTTTTGGGCTAATTGTTCCACTTCTTTCGTGCATCTACTACCGCCAATTACACCAACAATCTTTTTCCCCATCTGAAACTTATCCACTTAAAAGCCACTTCCAAAGAGGAATAAAGATAACAGTCTTTTCTTTGATTATCTCTTTTGCCTCATAATCCTGGGTGATTACCAAGAGTTCCTCGCATCTTAATTCCTTGCTCGCCTTAACTAAATTGTCGATCTTTAGGTCTTGTTTGGTCTGATCTTCTTCTACATTAACCTGGATGAGCTGGATTGGCTTAGCTTGATCCTTTATTAGGAAATCAACTTCATTATACTGATAATCCTTCCAGTAATAAAGAGCTCTCTTTCTTCGTTTTAGTTCTACAGCTACGAGGTTCTCATAGAGTTTAGCCAGCTCAAGAGAAGCCAAAACACTCAACCATCCTGTATCTACACAATAGATCTTCAAGGGATGCTGGAGTTGATCTTTAATATTGTAGGAAAATACCCGGGTAAAGAAGAACAAAAAAGCATTCAAAAAGAATCTGAAATACTCTTCTAAGGTGGGAAGAGAAATCTTTATTCCTCTGGAGCTGAAGAGATTGGTTAATCTCCGGAAACTGGTAAGAGAGGAGATATTATTCAAAAGATACAGACCTAAGTCTTCTATTGCTGAGATTCCTTTTCTGATATTCTGTTTGAAGACTACATCCCGACTAATGATATCTGAAAAATACTGCTGTAAGATCTCCTCTTTAAGAGAACTCAAGGTAACCTCAGGAAACCCTCCGAACCTTAAGTAATCTTCTAATCTCCTCCTAATTATACTTCTTTGTTTCTCTAAGAAAAATTCCTGTTGCGGTAAGAGATCATTGAATCCTAAAAATTCTCTAAAGGAGAGGGGAAAGACATCTACACTTAAGTGTCTGCCAGTAAGAAGGCTGGCATCTTCTCTCTCAAGATCTGAGACATTAGAACCACTGATGAATATTTTGATCCTACCTTTAAACTCATCATAAATACTCCTTAGATACTTCTGCCAGTCTGGTACATTTTGAACCTCATCTAAGAAAAGATAGACCTTTCTAAACCCCTCCAACAATCTCTCAGCAAAGATAAACTCAATGAGTTGGTTAAGATGGTCTTTTTTGAGGGGATAGAGTTTTCGGTTTTCAAAATTTATGTAGAGAGTAGATTTCTTGTCAATTCCTTTATTTTTTAGAAGATATTGGATGATAAAGAATAGAAGATAGGTCTTTCCTGCTCTTCTTACTCCTACAAAGTCATTTATAAGATCATTTTGAATTAAGCTGAAATCAAAGTCTCGGGCTTTGAGTTGAGGAAGATCATTCTGCCAATATTCTTCAATGACCTCTCTTATCACAAACTCTATTT
>DDKR01000051.1 GCA_002340085.1 Candidatus Omnitrophica bacterium UBA2593 | reverse complement strand
TCACAAAATTGTAATCAGGAGAGATGCCTTCTAATTCTAATATAAAATCATCTCCTTTTCTATAGAAAGAAAGCTGATTGAGCTGTATCTGTTCTGGTAATTGCTTAACCAATTCTTTAAATAAATCGAGATACAGCCCTCTGTAGACAGCAAAATCTCCTAAAAGATCTACCTTTCTCTTAATCTCTTCTTTCTCTTCAATAATCTTCTCTATCTTTAAACCATGGGACTGATAAATAGCTACTCTATTTTTGACATCTTTGAGTATCTTTTGCTTATGAACAATCTCTATATTCAAAGAAATGAATATGCCCGCTAAGATGGAACCAGCTAAAAGTGAGAGAAAAGTCAACAGGAGCTTTCTCTGCCACTTCTTTTTTCTGCGTAGAAGAATCTCTTTTAAAAAATTAATCCGAATATTACATCGGTATAGATTCCTCAAAGCCAACCCAAAAGCAATACCAAAGACCTGACGATTAGTCCTTATCTCATCGATCTTTTTAGCTGTAATTTCTATCCTCTTAAAAGGATCTAAAAATGTTACCTTAAAACCCAATCTCTGTTCCATGAATTTATCTAAACCCTTTAATCTGCTTCCTCCTCCACTTAGGAAAATCTCTTGGACTGATTCTTTCGTTACTCCTTCTCTCTCCAAATAATAGTAATCAAAATTTCTTTTTATTTCCTCTATCCATTTTTCAAGTGCTTCCTCTAATCTTAAGTCAGTCTGTAAATTCATCTCTTTTTTTTGTCTCTCTGCTTCTTCCAAAGATACGCCCCACCTTCTCTCCATAAATTCATTGAATTGATTACTTCCTCCAGGGACAATCTTTATCCAAAGATCACCCTTCTGAAACATAATTAAGGTGGTAGTATTGGTACCTAACTCAATCAACCAAGAAGGTTTTGGAGATACCAAAAAACCGTTAAATCCTAAGCAGTTATAAAGACTAAAAGGTTCGGTATCTATATACTCTACTCTTCTTAGATTTAGATGAGTGATCTGACCAAGAATCCTTTCTAAATTTTCTTTCTTTATAGCAGTAAAGATTACCTTTTTGGGCTCTGTCTTTGGTTTAGTATTTAAGATCTGATAATCCCAAACTAACTCAGATAGAGGAACAGATATTTCTTGTTGAGCTTCATAACTTACTATTTTTTCTAAAGGCTCTTTCTTTAGAGGAAGGATCTCAATTAATTTGAAGAGAATATCTCTGCTTGAACAGGTTAGGGTGAAAGGTGTCTTTTCTACGTTGATCTCGTTCTCGAGGAATATCTCTTTGATTACGAAGAAAGGGTCATTGCCTTCTAATTCTTTATAAATTGCTTTAGTAAGATAAAAAATTTCTCCTTCTTTTTCTAATTCTACTAACTTTACACTCTGACTACCAATGTCTAAACCGATGGATTTCTTCAACGCTTATCTTACAAACCTTATTGAGTAGGTTCGTCATCGGGAGACCATCTTACATCTCCACCTACATAAAGGATATGACCTCCTACATCTCCATGATTCGCCCATGAATCCCACATAATTGAGAGATCAGAATCCGATCTTGTAGTATATCCACGCTTATATTTATAACTACCACAAATGTCGGTACAGGCACTAAGATTAGGGGGATTAACTGGTTTCGAAGGACAAACAAAAAGTTTGTTGTCGGTAGGCTTGAGGTAACCTTCAGTAAGTAGTTGGGATATATTACCAGGAAATTTCTCCTCATGGTCTCCAGCATACATATGAAGGAGTAAACCTATCTGTTTTAAATTACTTATACATTTTGCTCTTCTTCCCTGCTCTCTTGCTCTAGCTAAAGCAGGAAGAAGCATGCCAGCTAAAATCGCAATGATCGCAATAACTACCAGAAGTTCGACTAAAGTAAATGCCTTCTTTTTCATCTTTTCACCTCCCTTTTTTAAACTATCCCTTTATTTAATTACTAATATATAACCCTCTTACTCCTCATTCTTGCGAACAGTATACAGTAAAAAAAAAATTTGTCAATCTTTTTTTATAACTCATGAGGCAGATACCGGAACACCTTAAAGTCAAGAAAGAAACAATTTATCTTGCGATGAGTTGAGTGATCTTGAAGATAGGTAAAAATAAAGAAATCACGATACCCCCAATAACGACACCTAAAAAGACGATAATCACCGGTTCAATCATACTCGTCAGCCCTGAAACAGCTGAATCGACCTCATCATCATAGAACTGAGCAATCTTAGAAAGCATATTCTCCAATTGTCCAGTCTTTTCTCCTATAGATATCATTCTGGTAACCATAGCGGGAAAAACTTTGCTTTCTGCTAATGGAGAAGCAATGGGAGTTCCCTCACGAATGGCTATTCGGCAATTCAGAATTGCTTCTTGAATCACCTTATTTCCTACTGTCTCTGAGACGATCTCTAAAGAATTTAATATTGAAACTCCACTCCTAATTAAGACTGACAGAGTCCTTGTAAATTTAGCGATAGTAAATTTAAGTAGAATTTGTCCAATTACTGGCAATTTTAAGATTCTTCTATCAAAACTATATCTTCCCTTCTTTGTACTTAGATATCTTCTAAAAAAGTAACTTAAAAATATCAAGATTCCAAGTAGAACAAAGAAGAATCTTCTGAAGATATCTGAAATACCAATTAGCATCCTGGTAGGTAAAGGCAACTCTCCTCCCAAAAGCTCAAAGATCCCTTTAAATGTAGGAACTACTCTAAATAAGAGTAGTCCTGTTATTAAGATAGCCATTGTAACTACAACTGCCGGATACATTAAGGAAGAACGAACTTTTTTCTTTAAAGAAGATGTCTTCTCAAAATAACTGGCGATCCTTTCTAATATAGCATTCAAGGCTCCTGATGCTTCACCTGCTCTGCTCATACTGACGTAAAACTCAGAGAATACTTGTGAGTTTAAAGATAATGCCTCATAAAAAGCTTTTCCTTTCTCAATTTCCTGTTTGGTCTTTAATATCACCCTAGAAAAATTTTTATTCTCTACCTGTTCAGCTAAGATCTCCAAAGATTGAACCAAGGGAATTCCTGAATCTACCAGTGTAGCCAACTGTCGAGAAAATACAGCTAAATCATCTAATTTTACTTTCTTTCTTTTTAATAAAATTCTTCCCTTCTTTGTCTCTGTAAGTTGAATTACTATAAGCTCTCTTTTATGTAGTTCTTCGATAGCAGTAGTGTGATCTGATGCTTCTAAGACTCCTTGTAACTTTCTCCCTTCTTTATCCTTAAC
>DDKR01000011.1 GCA_002340085.1 Candidatus Omnitrophica bacterium UBA2593 | reverse complement strand
AAGCCCTTACAGTATCTAAGGTCTCTTCGGGATGATATCTTATTCCCCCTTTACCAGGACCCCTGGCATCGTTATATTGGATTCTGAAACCCTGAAAATATCTCGTTTTTCCGTTATCCATCTTTACCGGAATCTTAAATTTAAACTCTCGTAGGGGCTTTCTCAATAGCTTATGTAAAGAGGAATCTAATTTCAATAATTTAACTACACTATCGAGTTGCTGTTGGGCAATCTTGAAAGGATTGAGTCCAGATACTTTCTTTTTCAATACTTTTTTTCCCATATCTTCTCCTTTCTCTATATATACTCAATCGTACTGGGTGGTTTTGGAGTAATGTCATAAAGAACTTTGACGACCGACGGTACCTCTTTTGTAATCCTCTCTTGGATCTTTTCTAATCTATTAAAAGAGATTCTCGTTGCCTTAGCCTTTAAGGCATCTTTTGAGCCTACACATCTTACAGCAATTACATCTCCTAATAGCCTTTTACCTCTGAATAGACCGGTTGCTCTATCTGAAAATAGGACTGCAAATGCTTGAAATTTCTTTAATCTTTTTAATTCTTCTTCTACGATCTTTGTTGCTCTCCTTATGATCTCTATCCTTTTAGGTGTAATTTCTCCAATTACCCTTGTAGCTAAACCCGGACCAGGAAACGGCATACGATTATAGATCTCCTCAGGTATTCCTAAAGCTCTGGCTACTTTTCTTACTTGAGGTTTATATAGACTTTTCAATGGTTCAATAATTCTCAATCCATACCTTTGGGGTGAAATTCCGATCTGTTCTAAGATATTGTGTTGAGTCTTAATTCCTTTCTTTGTCTCTAAGATATCGGCTGCAATCGTTCCCTGAACAAGAAATTTCGCTCTGTATTTTTTAACTATCTCACCTAAAGTCTCATAGAATACTTCTCTGAATGCCTTCCTCTTCTCTTCAGGATCAACTAAACCCTTTAATCTATCAAAAAATTTTTTCTTTCTGTCTAAGATAACTAAATCTATGCCTAGGCAATTAAAGATTCTTTTCGTATCTCCTGGTTCATCTTTACGCATGAGTCCTGTATCGATGAATATTACTTTTAAATTATCCTTTAGCACTCGAAAAGCTAAGACCGCACAAACAACCGAATCTACTCCTCCAGAAGTAGCAACTACTCCTCTTTTCTTACCCACTGTATCTCTTATCTCCTTAATCTTTCTATCTATAAATTCTTTTGCTCTAAATTTTAACATCGATTCCCCTTTCTTTCAAGTATTCCTTCAATCTTCTGATTGAGATCTGGTTAAAATGAAAGACAGAAGCAGCCAATACTCCAAAGACCTTTGTTTTAATTATTACCTCATAGAAATCCTCTAATCTTCCTGCTCCCCCTGAAGCAATGACTGGTATCTCTACTCTATCAGTTACAGCTTTTATCATCTCTATGTCATAACCAGATTTAGTTCCGTCTGCATCTTTACTGGTAAGTAGAATCTCACCTGCTCCTAAGCTTTCAGCTTCTTTCACCCATTCAACTAAATCTTTCCCCGTAGAAACATTTCCTCCAGAAATAAGAACTTCTAATCTCAAGAGACCTGAATCTAAAGGATTCTTTTTTCCATCAACAGCTACAACTATTCTTTCTCTACCAAATCTCTCTACAGCTTCTTTGATCAGCTTTGGATTCTTTACTGCTGCAGTATTGATTGAAACTTTATCCACCCCAATTTTGAATAGCTCTTCCATATCCTCTAAGTCTCTTATTCCCCCACCTACACAGAAAGGAATGTTTATCACTTCGTAGACATCTCTTACCCAACTAACATTAATTGGTCTTCCTTCAGTTGTAGCACTGATATCTAAGAATACCAATTCATCTGCACCCTCTTTGCAATAATTGAGGGCAGCTTCTGTAGGGTCTCTGGCATCACGAAGATTGGCAAATCTTACACCCTTTACTACCCGCCCATTCTTTATATCTAAACAAGGTATTATTCTTACCATTTATTTTCTTTCTTCAAGTTTGATCTTTTTTAAACAGGACTTATAAATTTCTTTCGCCATTTTAATTGACTTTTCTACATCTCTCTTTGTTGGTATTCTTCCTTTACTTATGCCGGCTATAATTGGTACTCGTTGTTTTGTCTCTATTAAGGCTTTCAGGCATTTCTCAACCATATGTTTGAAGATGAAAACAAGTCTGATTATAAATCTTTCCTTTTAAAGTTAGTTCGGCAGTCTTTAGATTCTCTCCGAGCAAATTTTATTCCGGTCTCTAACTTTTTCTTTCATATAACAACTTACCTTTTTTAAGAATTTCTCTACATAGGGATCATTTTAGTTCTTGGGGAGTATAAATGAAGAATCTACAGCTACTCTTGACTTGACTAACTCCATAAATTTATCGATCCTATCTAAATATCTTTTTTTTACTCTCTTTGACTATGAAGAGATCAATATTACTCGACATTAAGATCTTATCATGGCAGAGCGAACCAAAGAGTATTACTTTTTGAGGTCGCCAGTCCTTTTTGATGATATTTAAAACCCGCTGTGGTTCTCCCTTCAATCTCAACTTTCTTTGATGACTTTTATCCATTTACTGCTTAGACGCAAAAACTAAAAAGCACCACAGGGCTAATTTTTAATTAGATTCAGGTATTTCAAGAATTCTCCAATCCTATTCAATGCTTCTTTTAAATTCTCTAAAGAAGAAGCATAAGAGA
This sequence comes from Candidatus Omnitrophica bacterium UBA2593, assembly GCA_002340085.1. GTDB lineage: Bacteria > Omnitrophota > Gorgyraeia > Gygaellales > UBA2593 > UBA2593. The sequence goes on along the minus strand of DDKR01000011.1, from coordinate 24,873 downwards.
TGCGAATATAGTCATCGAAATCTTTTCCAAAAGCAGTTCCTGGTACAACAGCAACTTTTTGTTCTTTAAGAAGCTTTTGGGCAAAGTCTAAAGAAGTAAGATGAGTCTTCTTAATAGAGACAAATACATAAAAAGCACCATCAGGCCTTACACATTCAAGACCCAAATTGTTTAGACCATCCAATATTAATTCTCTTCGTCTTCTGTATTCTCGCTTCATCTCTTCAACTGATTTCTTTGCTGTTTGCAATGCTTCATAGGCAGCTATCTGAGAAGTTATAGGAGCACACAGTATTGTATACTGATGAATCTTAGTCATAGCAGAAATTATTTCTTCTGAACCACAAGCAAAACCTATCCGCCAGCCTGTCATTGCATAAGATTTAGAAAAGCCATTAAGATATACAGTCCTATTCTTTATACCGGAAAGCGTAGGAAAAGGCGTATGTTCAAAATCATAAGTTAGGTCCCCATAGATCTCATCAGAAATACAGAGCAATTCATGTTTTAAGATAACCTTTTTAATCTCATCTAATTCTTTTTTAGCATAGGAGATACCCGTAGGATTTGCAGGATAGTTTAAGATAACTGCTTTTGTCTTTCTATTGATGGACTTCTCTAAGATTTTTGGTGTGAGTTTAAAATTTTGGGCTCTTGTATCTACATATACCGGAACGCCCCCTGCTAATTCAGTAACCGGACCATAAGAGACATAGCTAGGAACTGGAATTAAGATCTCATCTTTTGGATTTATAATTGTCCGCAGAGCTAAATCTAAACCTTCACTTACCCCCACAGTAATTAAGATCTCATTCTCTGGACAATATTCTAAGCCATATCTGCTCTTTAGATAGCGGTTTATTCCCAATCTTAATTTATAGAGGCCTTTGTTAGAGGTATAAGAGGTAAAGCCCTGCTCTAGGGAGTAAATACCTGTTTCTCGTATCTGCCAAGGAGTCACAAAATCAGGTTCACCTACCCCCAAAGAGATAACATCTTTCATTCCTAAGACCATATCAAAGAAAGCTCTTATCCCTGAAGGTTCTAATCTTTGTACTCTTTCGGAAATCATTTTTTCTTCTTAAAAGATAATGGAATCATCAATAAGATATGGTGATCCGCTTATTTTCTTCCTTATGCTTTAAGATGACTCCATCTTCTTTGTATTTTTTTAAAAGAAAATGCGTAACTGTACCTCTAACATTCTCTAAAGGTGCGAGTTTTTCAGCAACGAATTGAGAAACAGTATGGATATTTTTCCCCTCCACAATTAATAGAAGATCGTATGTTCCAGAGAGAAGATAACAACTCTTTACCTCTTCAAATCGATAGATACGCTCAGCAACATGATCAAAACCTAAATCCTTTTCCGGACTAACCCTTACCTCAATCAATGCCCTTACTTCTGAATCTTCATCTCTAATAAGCTCTTTATTGATTATAGCTTTATATTTTAAGATTACCCCCTCCCTCTCGTATTTCCTTATTGCTTTTTTTACTTTATCTAAAGACCTATTTGTGATCTTAGCAATCTCTTCAGGTGTTGTTCTTCCATCTTTCTCTAAGATCTCTAATATCTCATCCATTTCTTCCCTCCCACTAATAGAGGATATAACCTCCATCAAATTTTCTTCAATAAAACAGCCTGGCCTCCGATGATCATATTAGGAAACCTTTTCCTTATCTAAATTTAAAGCTATTTTCTTTATTAACCTTCCTATCATTAAATAGGTGTATTTATTATTCTAGCGACTTTCAAATCAATATCTAAGCCGTCTAAGATATTTTCAGAATTAATAACATCTAAAGATAGTGCTTCTTTATAAAGCATCTCATATATTGACAAAGCTTCAAGGTAGAAGATATTTTCTTCTTTAATCAATCTTCTGTAAAACCTCTCTAATTTAGATTTATTTTTTATCATATTTTATATTGATGTGATAAAATGCTATTTAATAATCTTTACAATTACACCCTTTGTTCTTCAAGTATAACAGATTTTGGGTTCCCTCCTTTTATGTTCAGATCTTTTAATCATAAGTTTTACTTTTTCTACCTTTTCTTTAGAAAGAGTCTGTCTCTTCCTATCCTCTAGGCGCTTTAAGATATCATCCAATTCAGAATAAGTTACCCCTATTTCCTTCTCATCAGTTTGGTTTGGCCAGAGACCTGCAGAAGGAGGCTTCTCAATGATATGCTCAGGAATCTCTAACTCTTTAGCTAATTCTTTTACCTCTTTCTTCAATAGCCCACCTATAGGCAATATATCTACAGCTGCATCACCGAATTTAGTAAAATAACCGACCTGTCTTTCAGATCTGTTCTGCGTACCGCAAACCAAGTAATTGAGTTTATTAGCAAAGTAGTATAAGACAAGCATTCTCAATCTTGATTTCAAGTTCGCATATGAAATTCTATTTCCTTTAGGTAAAACTTTAACTAATGCATCATAAATTTCAGAGAGATCAATAGTCTTTGAATTCAATTTAAATCTCTTAACAATTAATTTTGCATCTTCTAAGTCTTCTTTTGAACTATGGCAGTTTAAAATCAGAGCGAGTGAATTTTCTTTACCCACTGCTTCTTTTGCTAAGACTGAAACTACCGAAGAATCTATTCCTCCACTTAAACCTAAGGCTAATCCTTTTGTCTTTGCCTCTTTCACCTGCTTCTTTATCCAATTGACTATCTTCTTTTTCACCTCTATCGACCTCTTTTTAAGACTTTAAAATATCTTTTTAAAAACTTCTTTATAAATAACCAGTCATTTTTTGGTTCTTAAATCTTCTTATTAAAATTTCTATCTTATAATTAACTTTCCCACAAATTCCCGAGAATAATCTGAGGCTACCTCTTCACTTATAAGACCTTTCTCATAGAGACTCCTTATAGAACTTTCCATCGTCTGCATTTTATATATAGAACCCGTCTGAATTATTGAAGGTAATTGTACTAAATCCATATTACGAATAACTCTGCGCACCGCATCGGTAGTAATCAATATTTCCGTAGAAACGATTCTACCTTCTCCAGTCTTTTTGGGTAGCAGGATTTGGCTTATTACTCCTTCTAAACAAAAAGATAACTGAAGACTAACTAATCTCTGTTGTTCTGCAGGGAATATTCCTACAATGCGATTTATCGCCTGAGCAGTATTTGGAGCAGGAATGGTAGTTAAGACCAAGTGACCAGTTTCTACAGCGGTAAAGACTGTCTTTATAGTCTCTATATCTTCCAACTCACCAACTAAAATAACATCAGGATCCTGCCTTAAGACATGTCTTAAGGCATTAGCAAAAGAGAGTGTATCTGAACCAATCTCCCTCTGTTTGACAATACTCTTTATGTTTTTATGAATATACTCGATTGGTCTTTCCAAACAAATAATCACACATCTCCTCTCTTTATTGATAAGATCTACCATTGCTGCCAAAGTTGTAGTCTTGCCTGAACCTGTAGGACCACAAACAATTATCATCCCTCTCTTCTTTCTGGCTAGATCTTCAACTACTTCGAATAGTCCCAATTCTTTAATTGAAGGTATTGTGGGTAAAATTACCCTGAAAGTAGCCTCTATATTACCTCTTTGTTGATAGACATTTCCTCTAAAACGCGCTTCAGGATTAGGAGAAAATATAAAATCGAGTTCTTTCTCTCTTTCGAATCTTGAAATCTGTTCTTCATTCAACACAGAATAAATCATATCTTTTAATTCGAATCTCTCTAAGGATTCCATTTCTAACGGTACAATTTGTCCACCTATTCTAAAAATAGGTGGTGAGCCGTAGATCAGATGAAGATCAGAAGCACCTTTTGTTAAGGCAACTTCTAATAATTTCTTTATATCCATAAATTCTATTCGTCTGATAATTTCTTCTCTATCTTTCTCTTCAATCTGAATATACATTACTCCTACAATATATCTATTTTCTGTCTCTGTTTGTTCAATTCTTACTACTTTTGCCTGAATATTTATAGACTGAGTCAAACCAGGTAAGTATAAAGCTATCTTTAATTCTGTAGTAGGAATAATTATTTCATCTGTCTGAAATAGCAAGCCAACTGAACTTAAGTTTTTTGTAAAGCACTCCTTGGATTCACTGACTTTTCCTTCTGATTCAATTTTTTGATATATAAGTCGAGTCCTTAAAATAATTCGCGGAACTCTTCTTCTCTCTCTATATCTCACATGCTCTACCATCTTACACCTCCCTTTTGTAAACTTTGAATTTTTCTCATAAGATACTTAAAAGACATTACTGGTTTCTTCTTAATGATTATTTTTGTCTCTTTTATTTCTGGACTATTATACTACTCTTTGGCAAGTTTTACAAGGAGAGAAAGTAATTGTTTTCCTAAAATTTCTCCTAAAGAACCAGAAGAAGAGGTTCTTTCAGAAAACTCCTCCAAGTTATCTGAAAGGATTTTCCCTCCGCAGATGAAGAGAGGACAGGAATTGGCAGAATGTGCCTTTAGTTTGCAAGGTGTAGAGTGATCTGATGTTACAGCTATAATAGTCTCATCCAAATTGATCTTAGGAATTAGATTTCCAAAGAAGAATTTATCTATTTTCTCAATGATCTCTTTCTTCTTTAAGAAATTTCCATCATGGGCAGGCTCATCAGGACCTTTTATGTGGATATATAACCCATCAAAATCCTTTATCTTCTCCAAAGTGATCTTTGCCCATACCGAATAATCTATGTCTAAATGCCCAGTTGAAGAAGGAACTTCTATAATTTCCATACCGCAAAGTAAAGCGATTCCTTTCTCTACTGGCATCTGAACAAAACTGCCTAAATTTAAACCAAATATATCTTTTATCTTGGGAAATTTTGGAAGACTATCTCCTGCATCCCGAGATAAAATAACATTTGCTGGTAATTTTCCTTCGCTCATTCTTTTTCTGTTGATTGGTGATTCATTTAAAAGGAGTGCAGATTTGGTAGTAAATTCATTTATCAATCTTGCTGCTTCAATTGCTCCTAGATCTTTCTCGTATCCATCTAAGGGCTTAGATTCCAACAAAAGATTTTCAAACTCTTCTTTTGCAATTCCAAAAACCCCTCTTCTTTCATATGCAGGATCGGTATTGGTGACCATCGCTTTCAATTTCGTCTTCAAGGATCTAATTACTAAAACCCCCCTATGGCCAATGGTATTCTTAAATTCAAATGTAGCATCGGTTAGAATAACTTTAGAATTTATCTCTTTAGATAACTCTTTAGCTTCTTCTTCGGTTAAATTTCTCCCTACCCTCCTATCTAAGATTTTTTCAGTATTTAGCTCTTTGGTGGCAAAATTCACCCTTAAAGCTAAATCACCGTCATTTAGACTTAAGTCTTCAGCAAAACACTCTAAAGGACCTCTTCCTGTATAGAATTTCTCAATGTCATAGCCCAAAAGACTGATTACTGCAATGTCAGATTCAGGAGAAATATCCTTGGCAACTGGAAATACTTCTCCTGCCTTACCCTTTCGTACGAGTGAATCCAAATGTGGCTTAAGAGCAGATTCTAAGGGAGTTTTATTACCTAATTCTTCTATGGGTAAATCACCCAAACCATCGAGGATTATATAGAGAATCTTTCTCATAAATCTCTGTAATCCGCTTTAAATCTATGTAATCTGTACACTAGCATTTAGTAAATCCACAGATATGGCATTTGACACATCCTTCTTCATGATGTAAGGCTGAACCACAATCAGGACACACACCCACAATAGGAGAAGATCCTTTTAATTCAGAGTCTAAAAATTTTGCCTCAGTAAAGATCTGACCATTCTCCAATATCCTTTTTTCTATCACTCTGGCAATGGCATCGGCACAGGAAAATATTCGTTGGCCTTTTTCCCAGGAAGGAGAAGGACACCTTATACCTTTCAACTGATCGATTATAGATCTTATCTCTACACCTGACCTTAAAGCTAAGGATACTAATCTTGCTACTGCTTCTAACTGTGAAGCATCACATCCACCTGCTTTTCCCATTTGGGTGAAGACCTCAAAGGGATGATTCTCTTCATCAAAGTTTATAGTTACATATAGATTACCACAACCTGTAGATACTTTGGTAGTTGTGCCTTTTATCACCTCAGGTCTTGGTCGAGGAGAAATTTTTTCTTTTTCTGGCCTCTCTTCTTTTTTGGCAATCTTCAATACCTGTTCTTCGCGTGATCTATCCCGGTAGACGGTTATTCCTTTGCAACCTAACTTATAGGCTAAAAGATAGGCAGACCTTACATCTTCTATAGTTGCAGAATTTGGAAAATTTATCGTCTTACTCACTGCATTATCTGTATATTTTTGGAATGCTGCCTGCATTCTTATATGCCATTCTGGCGAGATATCATGAGCAGTAACAAAGACTTTCCTCACATCTTCAGGGATCTCTTCAAAGTCTCTGATTGAACCTTTCTCAGCGATTCTCTCCATAAGTTCTTTTGACCAGAAACCCCTTTCTTTTGCTACTTCTTCAAATACAGGATCGACTTCATATAACTTATCTTTGTCCATAACTTGACGCCAGTAGACAATGGCAAATATTGGCTCAATTCCTGAAGAACAGGGTCCGGCAATTATGGAGATCGTTCCCGTAGGTGCAATCGTTGTCAAGGTCGCATTCCTCTGCTTAGAGCCATTCGGTTGATCATATACAGAATCCCCAAATGCTGGAAATACTCCCTTTTCTTCTGCTATCGCTTGAGATTTCTTCTTTGCTTCTTCTAATATGAAGGACATTAATTTTTCTGCTAAGGATATTGCCTCTTCTGAGTTATAAGGGATTCCTAGTCTTGTCAATAGAGTTGCCCAACCCATCACTCCTAAGCCGATTTTGCGCGTCAACTTTGTTTTTTCTTCTATCTCTTTTAGAGGAAATTTATTTACATCGATGACATTATCTAAGAAATGAACTGCTGTCTGTACAGTCTCTCTTAACTTTTCCCAGTCAACTGAATATTTACCATCTTCTTCCCTTACCATCTTATATAGATTGATAGAACCGAGATTGCACGATTCATAGGGCAAAAGAATTTGTTCGCCACATTGATGAACTACAATTCCATTTGCAATCATAGAATGAGTAAGAGGTTCTGTTAAATCATACACTTTTTCTTTACCCATATATTCAATGGAAATAACATCATCATAGAATTTTGTTTCTCTAAATCCTTTAAATCTTACTTTATTTAATTTTTCTTGTTTGTGATTAATAAATCCTATCTCCTTTCTAAATCTTTCCCGACTTTCACCAAATATTCCTAATTCATATAAGCCCTTACGTGGTTTACGACTGCAGTCTAAAATACTACTTTTTATTCCCAAATTTAATAGTAATAGCTGGACTTCTTGCAAGAGTTTTTTACTTTTAGAAGTTAGAGCAATCCAAGAACTATTACTCTTGGAATTATCTCTCACAGAACCATCGGAACTGAATAAACCTTGCAAAAATCCAACCACTGCCTCTTTGGAAGCGGTAAAGATACTCTCAGGAATTCGTTTCTCCTCTCTTTCCTTTGTAGAATTAACTCCCAACTTCTTAAAGAATTCTACAAAACTTTTTCGATTGTAAATCAGATGATAAAGATTTTTTGTTCTCTTAATCTCTTTTCTAGTCTGATTATACCATTTATTGATAATAGGTTTTAAATATAGCATTGTCTTTCTATCATCTTTACCAAAAGAAAAACCCACAGCCCTCTTTTTAATACCATCTCTTAACCAACCATTACCGACTAACCAACCCAAGACTCTACCTAACTCCTTACTCCAATATTTAGGTAAATTCGTAGTAGAGTTACCTAGATTATTTATTTCTTTTATATCTAAGGGATTTTTTTTATCTCTTGAAAAATATCCTTTTCCAGACTGGATTAATACCTTGTCTTCTCTCTTTAAATCCTTTAATTTTACCCAACCGGTTTTAGTCATTATTTTGTGGTCATCTGTAGCAGTTAGCTCTAAGCCAATTTTAGTTGTCAACTTATAAACATCCTTTTCGCCAAGATCATAAAATCTAACCGGCCTTCTTAATTCTGTATCTGTATCATTAATTACTCTATTATCGGTGAGAATTTGAATTCCGCCTTCAGGAAAACCTTTTAAGTACTTCTCGTATAAATCTTTGATCTTTTCTAAGCCCTTTTCCGAAGAAATCCGCGTATCTCCTATTACACAAGGATTGGTCGACTCATACTTTCCTAACTTTGGTGTAGGATTAAATTCATTCATCTTGTCGATAAAGATTACTCCTGGTTCACCATTCTTATGAGCCATCTTCACAATCAGTCCAAAGACCTCTTTTGTGTTTAGTTTTTTTACTGCTTTGTTTGTATGAGGATCAATTAAATCATAATCTTCTCCTTTTTCTAATTTCTTCATGAAATCATCAGTTAAGGCAACTGAAATATTAAAATTAGTAATCTCCTTATTTGATTCTTTACAGGTGATGAATTCTAAGATATCTGGATGATCTACTCTCAAAATTCCCATATTTGCTCCCCGACGGGTTCCGCCCTGCTTTACTGCCTGAGTTGCTGCATCATAAACTTTCAAGAACGATACCGGGCCTGAGGCAATTCCACCGGTAGACTTTACTACTGAGTTCTTTGGCCGTAACTGCGAGAAAGAAAAGCCAGTTCCTCCTCCTGAGTTTTTCGATATAAACCCATTTGCTAGATATGCATGCCTTATGGGCACGGTTAAATCAAAAACTTCTCTTTTCCCAATCTTCTTTATCTTATTAACTTTAAAAAAGAAGTAATCTTGTTTTAAAAGTTCTTCAAAAAATAAAGGACTTTCCTCATTCCTTTCTATTACAGTTGCAACTGTTTGTTTAGAAAGCTCCTGTTTTCTAAGCCCATTATAGATAATCCTCTCATATCTAGATCTAATTGAATGTCTTTGAGCCCGAGTCAAATTCCAAAGCCATTGTTTTAAGCGATTACTTTGATTAGGAATAATCTCTCCTCTTAAGAATATCATTGAGGGTGTAATCTTATTTAACCTTTCTTGCTTTCTTTTATTTAAAAATCCGATCTTCTCTTTAAAATTTATAAATCCCATCTTTGAACAGATAGAAACCTGATAACTGTCTGTTAAAAGATAATACTTTCTATGAATAGGAATCCCTAAATACAAGAGAACTATCTGCAATTGCTCTCCTAAGATTTTTGAGGCTGTAGATAGAGTAATATGGCCACTTTTTCTTATGCATCCATCTGTAGAGAATAATCCTCTTAAAAAAGCACAAACATTTTCTTCTGTAGATTCAAGAATAATCTTGGGAATCTCTGCTTTGCGAGAAGAGGCCTTACTAATCTTAAGTCTCTCAAACCATTGTTTTACTATCACACTTAATATCAATAATTCTACAGAGCCTTTTCTTTTACCTTTTGATATAACGGTTTTTTTACCAAAGACATTCAAAGAAATCCCTTCTATTCTTTTTATTAAATCTGGATCATCTTTATGGCTAATAGAAAATCTAATACCATCTCGGTGATTTGCACCATCTCCAATATAAATACCAATCAATTCTGCTAATTCTGGGGTAAGGTAACTTGGTATCTTTACTTTTTGCGGTCTAAAACATCCTGAATTTAAGTAATGCTTTTCTTTAAAATGAAATTCGGGTAATCTTGTATTTCCACCAAACCAATGTCCGGGTTTCAGAATTACCCAATCTCCTTTTTTTATTTCTTTTATTTGGCGCCAAACATATTCTCCAGATGGATCGACTACTAAAAGTTTATGCTCACCAGTTCCTCTTATTGAGTAGCCTCTGTCGGTAGTTACTTCAAAAACTATCTGCTTTCCATTATTATGAAGACTTTCGACTTCAAAGAAACCCTCGTCTGTCAAAATCTCATCTTTCGGTTCAACTTCACATAACTCCTTCAATCCTCTCTTTGTCATAACTTTTGTTTCTGGAACAAGACACTTATGAATTAAGCTCGTTGCCTTCAAAATCTCAAAGATTGACTCCATAGAATCCTCAATGGGAAGCACAAAACAAGCTGAGAGTTGACCTAGTTCTCTGTCCGCATTGATCAAAGTAGGAGTATTAGGCATAAACTCTAAGTCTGCCATAAGCTTATAGAACTCTTCTTCTGCCTCTTTGATCTTAGAATCTATCTTTCCATAAAATCTGTCTGCAGAAGCGATTGCTCTTGCTACCCTTCTAAACAATTCCTCAGGAGTCTCAACAACCTTACCAATCTCATCTTTCTTTAGATACCTTCTCTCTAAGACCTTAAGGGCATTTTCTGAAAGTTTAATTGCCATCTTTTCTCTCAGAACTTTAAAGATTGAATTTGTTCTCTATAAAAAGTATAACCTTAACAAAAGGATTTGTCAAGAAAAATATACAATATATTGTGCTTAATAATTAGTTAAATACAATAAATTGTGCTTATTTGATAGAAGAGAAGTTAACTTATTTTCTTTTTAAGAAAGGGCTACAGTCGATTCACGAATAACGAGTTCTGTAGGTAAAGAAACTTTGATTATTTTTTTGTTCTTGCCTTTCATAATTGAGTTTAATCTCTTTACTCCGCTTTCAGCCATCTTTATTAAAGGTTGTCTGACGGTTGTAAGAGATACCGGCCCATATAGACCCATAGGATTATCATCAAAACCTACAATCGAGATATCTTTAGGAACATTTAATCCCTTTTCAAAAAATACCCCCATCACTTCTAAAGCCATAGTATCAGAGGCAACGAATACCGCGGTTGGCCTATCTTCTAACTCTAAGATCTTTTGAGCAACTTCCCTTGCTTTCGGCCTTGAATAATCAGTCTTAAAGATATAATTATCTTTGATCTCTAATCCGTTCTTCTCTAAGGCCTTTTTATAACCCTCTAATCTCTGAACTGCTGCCTGAGTAATTAGAGCTCCAGTTACATGGGCTATTCTTTTGTGTCCTAATCTAATGAGGTACTCAGTTGCATCTATAGCTCCTCCTACATTATCAATAGCAACGCAATTTACTTCAAGACCTTCGACTAGATTATTTACTACCACACAAGGCACCTCTTCTTCTAAGACACATTCTAATTGATTTCTATTTCCAATGATATCAGCAAAGATTACTCCCCCCATACTCTTTGGATTTAAGAAAGTTCTGCCATCGGTTACGTGGAGTAATAAGTCTAATTCCAAGGCATCACATAAATTACCTATTCCTCGGATAAGTTCTAAGGCATAGAAAGAATAAAATATTCCTTCATAGCGGGGAATGATCAAACCTATAGTCTCTACCTTTCCTTTAGCTAAAGCTTGAGCAATCATTGAGGGTTTATATTTAAGTTTTTTTATTACCTCTTCAACCTTAATTCTATTCTCTTGACTTACCGAAGGTAGCTTATTTATCACTCTAGAAACCGTAGAGACTGAAACCCCTGCTAATCTTGCTATATCTTGGATACGAACTTTTCCCATCTTAAAAGAAAATTTTTAAAGATTATCTAACTATATCTCCAGCCTTTATATCTATAGTCTTTTCTTTTATATCCGCAGCTGAAACCGAACTCCTCGTTTGAATTACCTCTAATCTCCCTATGAATCTATCTTCTCTAAATACTTCAAAGGTCCTTCCAGTTCTTACACCCTGATCTTCTCCTAAATCAATAATTACAAAGTTATGCTCTCTATTCACGCTAATTACTTTTCCTAAAACAGAAGGCGCAGAAACTACTGGGACTTCCAGAGGCCTAACTACGATTGGAGGAAGTTCTACTTGTCCTGCCTCTTCTGGAGAAATCTCCTTTGCTTGTGTAATAATCTCTTTCATCTCCTTCCTTACCTCTGCAAACTCTTCTGCCCTCCTTCTTAATATTTTCTCAGCCTCTGCCAATCTTTTCTCTAAAAGAGATCTCTCGGATTCTGTCTTCTCTAATTCATCCTCCAATTTTTTCCTCTGATTTTCATTTTGATTTAACCTGCGTTTAAGAAGAGTGTTTTCTTCTTTTACCAATTTTATCTGTTCAGATAAGGCTCTTTTATCTCCCTTTTCTATTACCAAATCATTAGATAAACTAGAAGCTAGCTGGTCAGTGTACTTTAACTGTCTCTCTAAATCTAGGATCTGATTTGTCAGACTCTTTAAATCTAATTCAAAATCAACCTTCTCTCTATTTGCTTTTTCTAAAGAATTCTTAAGTTCAGAAATTTCACCTTTTAAACTCGAAACCTGTAATTCTAAGGATGCTTTTTCCTTCAAAACAGTTGCCCAATAGATATCTTCTTTTGGAGGAGTAACTTCTTTGAAAGGGGTAACTTCTTTGGGAGGAGTAACTACGCGTGGAGCCATCTTTAATTTTTCAATCAGTTCTTCTTTTTCTTTTGATACAATCTCAAACTTTTTTCTATATTCATCACGCTCTCTAGTTGTTTTATCCAAATTTCTCTGGATTACCTCCTCCCTCTCCGAAAGTTTCCTTCTCTCTTTTTCTGAATCAGAAAGTTCTTGAGCAAGTTCTCTATTCTCTTCTCCTAAACTCTTATATCTTTCTTCTAATTGAACATACTCCGAGTGAATTGCTTGCCGGTTGATAAAAAGAATTATGTTTAAGATTCCTAATAGAACGATCGCTATTATTAGCGGAAGGGGCTTCTGAGGCATATCTACCCTCCTTTCTTCTATCTATTGGCTAAATATCCTCTGCATAACAAGGGAAGCTGCGCCTACTGCACAGGCTGATTCTCCTAATTCTGAATAGATAACCTTTACTGCATTTCCTGCTTCCTCAAATGTCCAAGAGTTAATATTCTCTTTTACTATCTCTAAGAAGATAAGGGGAGCTTCTTCTAATCCTCCACCGATGACAACTATCTCTGGATTTAAGAGGTTAACTAAATGAGCTATCTTTACACCTAACCTTCTTGCCGCTCTTTCTACAATTGAAAGAGAAATTTGATCCTTTGTTTTTGCTGCCTCAAATATTGTTCTAAGATTGACCTTTTCAATATCATCTTCTACTAATTCCAAAATCTTTGACTTACCTATATCCTTTATCTGTGTAAGCTGTCTCTTTGCTTCCTCTACCATTCCTAAATCTTGCTCCCAACGCTTCAAGAAACAAGGAGAAGCAAACTCACAGTTAAATAGATTATCTTCTTGAGGATTAAAGATAGCAGGCTCTCCTGTGCAGCCTGTCGTTCCTGTAAAGATCTCACCATTTATAACTATTCCACAACCAACTCCTGAAAACATATAAATTAAATTTTTTACCTCTGCTAAACTCGCACTTAAAAACCTCTCTCCAAAACAAGCGCAGGTAGCATCATTCTCTATCAATACCGGAAGAGAAAATGTTTTTTCCAATATCTCTTTTAGAGGAAGAGATATCGTAACGTAATTGTAGCCTCTATCTATTTTCTCTGGCCAGCGAATTGAACCCTCTTTCTTATTTATAATTCCCGCTATACCTATACCTATACCTCTAATTTTATCTTCATCTTTCATCTTCTCAATTGTCTCACAGATTACTCCTTGTAGATTATCCACAATATCTTTTGCATTCTTTGGAGGAGGCTCTCTCTTTGTGCGGCTAATAATATTACCTTTTAAATCGACTAAGACTGCCAAAGTATTGAAGAGATTTATGCCTATACCAACAAAAAAAGCAGCCTCTGGATTGACATCCAAAAGAACAGGTCTCCTTCCTCCTTCAGAAACATCTAATTCCTTCTCTAATACTAATCTTTTCTTTAAAAGGTTATCTATGTAATTTGAAGTCGTAACCACATTCAAATTTAAATTCTTAGAGATTTCTGCCTTACTTAAAGGCCCGAATCTTCTTAAAGTCTCTAAAATAGCTAAATTCTTTTTTTCTCTTTCTGTGAGTTCCATTTCATCCTCTTTTTATTTTATATACACCATAAGTCTTTATAAGTCAATAATTTTCTTCATAAATATCGATCATTTCTATTGAACTATCTAAGATCTGTGAATGTAAAATAACGACAAGATTTATAACCTTTGTGCCTAAATTTGAGTAAGAGGCAACAAATTCATGTGTATCTGTAATTTCTTCTAATCCACCTAAATCACCCGACCATAAGAATTTAAATTCAGGAACAAGACAGCCCGTCTCTGAAGGAAGAAATTTCACTTGGAAATTGATCTCTTCTTCTTTAAAGCCTTTTCCAGGAAGACCGGAGAATTCTAAATTTTTAGCTATAATTTTCTCTAAAAATACACTGTCTAAGAATATCTTAAGATTGTATTCTATGGGTCGAGATTCTTTTATCTCTCTTAATCTTTTCTGAGTAGATTTAACGATTTCAGAAAATTTCTTACCATCTTCTGCTAAGTCTAAGATCTTTTGATAGAAATCATTTGCCTTTTCTTTTTCTTCCTTGTATTGATAATATAAACCAAGATGGTATAGACTTGATAGCGTATACTCTTTTTTAAAACCTTGCTCAGAAAGATCTCTTAATATATCTTTTGCTTTCTGGATGTCTTTTAACTCATAGAGATAGATTATACCTAATTTAAATTTAACTTCATCAGAGTATTTGGTCTGAGGATAATTCTTTAACAGAATTTGGTACTCTTCAACACACCTTAGATATTCTTTCTTTCTCTGTAGATTATAGGCACGTAAATATTGTAGTTCTTCAGTAAGTTCTCCTAACTCTTTTAATCTTAAAAATGATTTTTCTGCAAATTCTAAATCTTTTACATCTTTTTGACCTGAATCAGAAAACTTCTTTACAATTGAAATTAAGATTGAAGATAGATCTTGTCTTGAAAAATTGCTCTCTTTTATTAACCTCTCTATGTAATGTTCATAAATCTTGCTCGAAAGCCGGATATTGTCTTCTTCGTAAAGATCATCTGCTTCTTGTCTTAGTTGCTCTAGAGAAATATTACTCTCTATCAAAGCCTTTGCATATAGATTGTAGAAACTTAAAGAGGCGGGCTCTTCATTTTCAGTTTCAAGCCTCTTTGCTATTTTTTTCAAAATCAAAAAATCTCTTTCTTTCTGAGTGTATTCGAAAGCTAAATTTATCAATTCTTTCAAAAGAAGATCCTTCTCTTCATCATTAAAATCTCGATGGATTAACCAACGCAGATATTTTGCCTCAAGTACAATTTTAAGATCCTTCGCTTTATCGATTACGTTTTCTGTCTCTTTGATTATTTTATCTCGATAAATATTCCTTAAACTAAAATATCTATCCCAATCTTTTTTTTCTTCTAAATCTTTAAGTTGTGTGTAACGAGATAAAGCCAGATAGTAATTTATCTCAAGATCTTTTGGATTCTCCTTCTTTAAATTTTGGAGGTAATCGATGAACTCAGAATAGTTCTTCTCACTGAAATACTTATCCTTCAATTTCTCTAAATCATCTTGAGAAAAGGACAGAGAACAATTCATCAATAACCACACTGTAATTAAAACCAAAGCTCTTATATAACTTAGTAACCGATCATTTATCTTCATCTTCTCTTTGAGACAAAATCCTTCCAAAATTCTCTTAGTACATAGTAAGATTTCCTAGGAATCCTCTTATTTATTCCCGCTTCTGTCTCTTCCGATATCGCTACGATTCCAAACCACTCCTCATTCATATTTAAATTTCCCGGTGCTTTGATATCAAAATAGTAAGAACCATTTGACCATCCAGCCTCTATATTATGAATGTAAGGATCTCTGTGCTTCCACCATTCATCCGTCCATTCAAAGATTATTCCTCCCAAACAATTTCCTTCTCCTCTATCCTTAGCTAAATTCTTATAGATCTCTTTCCATTGAGATTCTAAAAAAAATGATTGCATGTCTTCATCTTCTCTAGTCTTATAGGCATCGTAGGCATCTGCTCCAAACTCTGAAATAAGAAGAGGTTTATCGAATGTTTTTTTGAGAGTTCCAAATAAATTTCCAAATGTCTTTCCTCGGTAGACGATACAAGCGACCAAATCTATATTTGGACAAAACTCTTTAGCAAAATCTAACCAACGTAACTCACCATTTCCTAAGGCAACTGGGTGATTTGGATCTAATCTATGAATCTCTCCCGCTAACTCATTAACAAAAGAATAATATATCTTTGCTCTTAAATTTATCTTCTTATTTAAATCAGATTCTTTCTCTATCTCTTCAGAGGTCCAAGGATTGACTTGACCAGAAAATGAATAGTTATTCTCATTTCCTAAAATCCAGAGTAATAAACCCTCTTGATCTTTAAATTCTCTGACCATATCTAAGACTTCTTTCTTTATCTTTTCTCTGAAATCCTTGTCTCCATATGCAGGATATGGATACTCCCAAAACCCTAACCAATGACCCAAAATTGTTCTGATCCCATATAGGTTATACAGATCAGAGATAACTCTCTTTACTGCCTCAGGATCTTCTCCGGTTTGATAGAAACGCACGCAATTTATTCCAGCTTCCTTCATTAACTTCCCATCTACAATCCAAGGTCTATTTGGATCTGTCCACCAGTCATAATCATAATTTTGACCAATCGGAATTGGTGAATAGCAGACACCTTTTACGATAAAGGGCTTATTCTCCACAAATAACTGGTAATGGCTATTTCTGTATTTTTTTATATAGACTTTGGGCTTTGGTCTTAGAGCCATACCTAAAAGTAAAGTGACAAGGGTTAAGAAACAGATAGTCAAAGATAATTTTGGTATAGAATACCGGCTATTTAATAGAAACATCATTTCCTGATCAATTCTACGCAGTCAAGGTAAAGGGTACCCTTTCCTTCTGGAAGAGGTTCAAATTGAAAACTCTTGATAGGAAAGTCTATGATAAAATTTCTTTCAGCATTCTCTGGCTGCCAATCAGCTCTTACAAAGAAATCTTCAAAGTCACAAGTAATTTTTTTCCATCCAGAAAAATCATCCTTAAAGATAAATCTATGCATCTCATTTTCTGAATCTTTGATGTCGAAAACAACCCTGTTTTTTGAATCCTCTCCATATACATAGAAAGAAATACCTTTAAAGTCTTTCCAATTTATCTCTTCTGGCAAAATTAACCAATCTCCTGCTCCCTTTACATCTAAATCATACCCCCGAGCAATCCACATGTAACCACCTAAAACTGCTTCATAGATGACTTTTAGGGATCGATTACCAGAAGATTTAATATCCTCTTCTACAAAGACCTCTACTGAAGAACCTTTTCCTCCTCCATAGTCTACAGTCTCTTTTGTGATAGGGCCTTCAAAGTCATCGATCAGTAGTCCTTCTTGAGAAAAAAGGTCTCTCTCTATAGAGAAAAGACAAAAGAGACTAACTAAGAAAAGTATCCTTTTCAACCTATGAATTAAATACTATTGATGAGTTAACAACTAAAAATCACTCATACCTCATCTCATCTAGATAAAAGATGATAGGTATTTCTGGATTTACATCGATGTTGGTTGCCCAGCAAAACCCACCAATGATGTAAGACATATCCTTTCCTTTCAAATCTATGGTATACTGCGTCCATTCCTTATTTAGAATTACTGGGCCAATAGAAGCAGAATCTGAATCTAAGAATTCTCCGGCGATTCCTCCTACCTTAAACTCCTCAATCCTCTCTTCACCTTTTTCTCCTCTCGCCCAGAATGTAAATTTCTCTGCCTTAGATAAATCAAATCCTCCGTCTTTATATCCCCAGTTGTTTGCTGGATTCTGCCAAAATATCCCTGCCCATCTTGCACCTTGTGAACACTCACCAGAATAGATTATCTTTATACAAGTATCTCCTAAATAGGGATTATCTTTGTGATTCTGATCCAATCTTATATCTCCATAATCACCCATCCAACCCGAAGGAATATAATGATTCTTTATTGACCTTGCATCAGAGTAGACAAAAAAAGGCATCTTTTCAGCTAACTTTGCAACTGGTTTTAATCCTGGATCAAACCCATATTTGATCTCATCCAAATAGAATGTAGCACCTTGGAGGTTTTGATCTGAAGTTACCACAAAACCGAATCCTCCTGAGATATAAGTGAGATCTTTCCCAGAGAGATTTATAGTGTATTCTTTCCAATCACTAGTAAGTTCAATAGGTTCTGTATCTACTTCTGCTGAATCTGGATATGGTCCAGTGATTCCTCCTACTTTAAATTTCTGGATAATCTCACCACCTCTCTCACCTTTTGCCCGGAATGTTAATCTGTTAAATCCAGTCAAATCAAATCCCCCTTTTTTCGATCCCCAATTATTTGCTGGATTCTGCCAGTAGATACCTGCCCAACCTTGACCTCGAGACTTCTTTGCCGAATAAGTTATCTTTATACAGCTTACACCCGAATAAGAATTCTCTTTGTAGTCATCATCGAATTTTAAATCTTCCCAATCACCCATCCAACCCGAAGGAATATAGTGATTCTCTCGACTCATCTTATCTCGATAGATAACAAACTCCTTTGGTTCTTCCTGAGCAAAGATTAAAGGACCAAGGAACCCTAAGACTAAAAGAATAACTAAACTCTTCTTCATCTTTTTTCACCTCCCCAAATCTCTTTATATATAAAGTAACTCTTGCGTAATTGGCGCAAGAAGGGACTTAAAAGACCATCTCCTTGTGAACATACTCCTAACCACTCCTCATGCATAAAGCCATCTGGAAAAGGTCCTGCCCACAAAGGTTTGTAATCGTGTTTAGAGGACTCATATGCTTTCCACCATTCATCTAAAAATTCAAAGATAACTCCTCCGATAGAATTTCTACAACCTCCTCCGCCCACCATATTATACTCAATATCCTCCCACGAATTTCGGTGGTATTCTGCTTGCAAAAGTTCTGCCTCCTCTATAGGCCTTCCCTCAGCATAAGCAGGGCATCCATATTCAGTAATAAATACAGGTGTATCCTTCTCATCTTTTATTGCTTGCCATAGGTATCCGAACCCAGATTCTCCCCGATAAGAATTTGTTCCAAAAATATCTATATCTGAGCAATATTTAGCAAATCTATCGAAGAACAAAAGATCTCCACTACAGATCGCTACTGGATGATCTTTATCTAAATGTTTTATCCATCTTGCTGCTAAATTTGCAAATTTAAAGAAGCTATCTGGATCTTTATCAGCGTTACAAGCAACACCATAGACATTCTCATTTCCCAAAAGCCAGAATAATAGATAAGGCTCATCTCTATGTTCTAAGACCATCTCAGTGATTGATTTTATCATATTTCTTCTATGTCTTTTATTATTATAATCGGTTCCTTCATACCAACTAGCCTTTGATCCTAAAGCGTACTTACCTAAGAAATCGCCCATAATTACTCTTATCCCGTAATTTTCGTATAAATCCCTCAATAACTTTTTATTTACTTTGTGAGGATGATGATAGATCCTTATCGTATTCACACCCATCTCCTTCATCAATTGAAAATCTCCAATTGCTTTTTCATCTTCATCTTGAATATTATTTCTATTTCTATCGACAAAACTGTCATAGGGACCGTCAACTCTAGCATTGTTATTGAAATCTTCTTCCATCCAGTTTCCTAAAGTTCCTTCATCTGGAGATTGCCCAACTCTTGTCGGTGCATAAGTTATTCCTTTTATTATGTAAGGAGTGTCATCTACTAAAAGTTGCCAGCTTTTATCTTCGTACTGGACTAATCTGACTTTACCCTTACCTATCTTCTTTTCAATCCTTAATTCCTCGTCCTTCTCTTTCTTTGTCTCTTTTACCTCCACAATTCTTCCAGGATTGACAATAAATATATCATTCTTTAGATCATTATCAAAGCCACCAATAACCTTTATCCTTGCATCCATCAATTTTAATCCTAATTCAGGATGTCTTCTTAAAAGAAAAATTATCCTAGAAAGTGCAGATTGTCCAACATACCACGGTGTATGCCAATAAGTCCAACCATAAGAATCCGGAAAATGTATTAGGACTGAATAGTAAGCTTTTAAAGCATGTCTTATTAAACCAGATCTCTCTAAAATAAGCCCAATGTAAAACTGACTTACTCCCTTTGGCTCTGGATAAAGTGCCCATTTAAAGAAAGCAGCCTCTAAATCCTCTGAATTTAGAAGATCCCAATGGCTCTGCTTCAATCTTCCTTCTTTTTCTACTCTTTTAAATTCGGGGTTTTTACGCACAGAGGTCGTATTTGGCCAGATACCTTCACCAACTGCTTTTGATAAACCTTCCTGATCTAAGATTTCATACCTATAATCTCTTGTCCCTAAATTCAAGAATCTTCCATATCTTTTGTAGTCAACTAGATCTTGGGTTCCTGTATCTTTTAATTTGACTCTTGTCTTGATCCTCTCTTTTGGTTCTTCCTTTGGTTCTTCCTTTGGCCCTAAGATTTCTTCATCTATCTTCTTTATACTCTCTTTGGAAACTTCAGCTATCTTCCAATACCAACCTCGAGGATCCCAAGCTTGACTAAAAGGATACTTTTCTATAATCAGATTGAATATCTCTTTTGCCTTTTGGTAGTCGGCTTGTCTCATATAGGATTCTGCCTGAATAAAATAACAAACAGCCACATCATTATAGGTTTGGTACTTCTCTATCTCAGAGGTCTTAGGGAAGTCCTTTAGGAGTTTAGCCTCTCTGTCTACAACCTCAGAATACAGTTCGATACATTCTTGAGTGTATTTAAAGGTATTTTCAATATCTCTCTTTCCATGGGCATCCCATGCTTTGATGACCAAATCCTTAGAAGAGGGTATCTTTTGAGCATAAGCAGAGAAAGGTAAAGAATAGAAGATAAAGGATAAAAGAATAATCTTAAATTTTAAATTTTTGATTTTTGAACTAAGTCTCATCCTACAACTGCTCCTGCAGTCAATCCTTTAATGATATGCCTCTGAAAGAATAGATAAATGATTACTATAGGCAAGAAGGCAATACTCAGGCCTGCCATAATAGTGGTAAAGTTTCCAATGTATTCTCCTTGGAACCTCATTAGACCTGCTTGCAAAGGCAAAGCTTTGGGTGGCAAGATTAGAGAAGCCAAAACGAATTCATTCCATATCCACAAGGCAGAAGTAATACTTACAACTCCAGTTGCAGGTCTTGCCAAAGGTAAAGCCACATGCCACCAGATACCTAATTTTGTGCAACCATCGATCCTCGCTTGATCTTCTAAATCAGTGGGCAATTTATCGAAGAATGTCTTGTAAAGATAGATAGATAAAGATAAATTCACATTTATCATCGCTAATAAATATCCTAATCTTGGAGTAAGGAGGCCTATCTTAAACATCCTAGTTAAGATGATGTACAGAGGAACAAATCCTGCAGGTACAGGTATCATCATTGCTGCTAAGAAAAGAAAAAAGAAGAGATTCTTTCCAAAGAATTCTAATCTCGAAAAAGCATACCCTGCCCAGGAAGTAACGACAATTACCCCTATTACTCCTACAAATGTATAAAAGATACTATTCAAAAAATACCTTCCTAATGTTCCCTCTCTCCAAGCAAACAAAAAATTCTTGAAGTCCAATCTTTTGGGAAATTTTAATCCAAAGTCAGAGATAAATTCTGAATTCTCCTTAAAAGAAGAACTCAACATCCAAAGGACAGGGAATATACAACTGAATGCAACTGAGACCAGAAAAGTATGAATTAGAACCACCAAAATTATCTTCTTAAATATCATACTTTTTTTAACTTCTTAGAAATTTTAAGAAAAGTAAAGGAAAAGATCACAAGGATTATTCCTAAGACAATACCTAATGCACAGGCATATCCTCCACGATGGGCATCGGTTAATTGGGTATATACCCTCATTACGGGAACTTCAGTTGCTCCCGCAGGCCCTCCACCTGTAAAAGCCCAAATCAAAGCAAATCCTTGCATACTTCCCAAAATAGTCAAGATGACCACCAAAATAATTACTGGAATCATCAAGGGTAGAGTGACTTTAAAGAGTATCTGGAAAGAATTTGCTCCATCGACTCTTGCTGCTTCGTATAATTCTTCGGGTATAGTCTGTAAGCCAGCTAAAAGAATAATGAATGCCCAACCAAATCCCTTCCAACAATGTAAGAATGCACAGGCATTTAAGGAAAGATGGGGTGAGCTAAGCCATTCTCTAGTTAGACCTCCTAAGCCCAAACTCTTTAAAAGATTGTTGAGGACCCCTGGTGTAGATGAGAACAAAAGTTTTCCAAAAGAACCAAAGATTATCTCAGACAGAACTGGAAGAAGAAAGAAGACAGTCCTATATACTTTCTGGAGTCTAATGGATTTATCTACACCTAAAGCTAAACTGAAGGCTAAAAGGTTCTGTAAAATCAAAGCCCATAAGGTTATATAACCTGCATTCAGTAGACTCCTCCACCATTGCTTATCGTATAAGAAAACCTCAGAAAAATTTCTAAAAGCTATCCATTTGGATTCTGAGATAAAGTCACCTGAATGAAATGCTGCCCAGAAGGTAAAGATGAAAGGAATGATGTAAAAGAAAGAGAAGACAAATAAAGCAGGAAGGACAAAGTTGAAATTAGAGACCTTTTCTCTTATTGAGTAATTCACTCTCTTAGTACTCTCTCTTTTACTTTTTGGATTTTTTCACCTGCAGATTCAGGTGTAGTTCTACCAATGATAATCCTCTGCATCTGCCGATTTATCTCCTCAATAACCCTTGAATCTTCAAATGTTGGCCAAATATCAGGATGGGTGACTGACTCTTTATTCTTTAAAAACTCATCCAGTTTAGGATTGATCGGCTCTTTCCTTAAATCTACAGAGGGTAAATTATTCGTATTCTTTGCTAAATATACTTGGATTTCTCTTGTAGTCAACCATTTCAAAAAATCGACTGCTTTTTCTTTATAGAGAGAATTTGGATTTATCATAAAGGATGAGCCTGCACCTCCCCAGATCTTGACTGGATATTCACCTATCTTTGGGGGTAAAAAAACTCCATAATTTAATTCTGGGTTCATTCTTTCGTAGACATTTATACCCCAAGAGCCATTGAAGGAAAATATAGCTTTTTCTGCTGAAAACATCTGTTCTGCTTCTTTGTTTGACATAGTCAAGATCTCTCCAGGTATAATCTCTCTCATCTCAGAAAATACTGAAAATACCTTTATCCAATCTGGATCTGTGTAAGGAACTTCGCCTTTCAATGTAGAAAGGAATTTTTCTTCACCTAAAATATTAAAGGCATAATTTGTTAATAAACAATAGATGAGCCAGGTCTCTGCCCACCCACAAACGAATCCTTCAACACCTAACTCTCTCTTTGCTCTTTTAGCAATATCTAAAAACTCCTCAAAATCTGAAGGAGGTCTCTCTGGATCTAAACCCAATCTTTTGAAGATATCTTTGTTGTATAAGAATTGGATATTCATCAGATCTATGGGAATTCCATAGAAGCCTATATCTACTCCATAGATATTTCCTTCTTCAAATTTAGTGTTTAGGAGAGCAGAAGATAAAAACTTTTCTTTCCATTCTCCTTCTAAATAAGAGGCCAAATCTAAGACATATCCACCTTTTACGAAAGAAGCTAAGACCTTTTTTTCTCCAAGGATTCCAAATATCTCAGGAAGATTTTGAGCAGGAGCGGCAGACAGGACTTTTTGGGAGTAAACACCTGGAGGAAAGAATATCTCAAAATTTACCTCTATTCCTTTTTCTTCTTTGTATCTTTTTGCTAATTCCTCAAATGTAGATTGTCGGTCGGTCATCCAATGCCAGATAGTTATAATTGGCTTTTCTACCTTTGGCTTAGGAAGACAACTCGTCAAAATAAATAAGAGACAGCAACTAACAGATGGAACTAAAAATTTTCTCATTTATCCCATTATCACTTTTACTTTATATATTTTACCATCAGAATGTGGCTTTATCAAGTCTCCTTCTATTTTTTCTCCATCGACATAGATTTCTTTTACTCCTCTCTGGAGTCCTTTTGGATTTAAGATTGTAATCTCATAGATTGCTCCCCTAAATGGTCTTCTTATAAAACACTCCTTCCAATCTTTTGGAATACAAGGTGAGATCTTTAATCCTTCGTAATCACGCTTTGCACCTAACAGCCATTCAGTTATAACCATAAAAGCCCAACCAGCAGTTCCCGTAATCCAACTGAATGCTCCTTCTCCATACAGATAAGGATGTTGAGGGCCAATTAAGTATTCTGCAAATACATAGGGCTCAGCCTTATACAGAGAGTAATTCTTTTGACAGTTAGGTGTGATTCTCTTTAAATTTTTATATGCTCTATCTGCCTCGCCTATTTGAAGTAAGGCTGTAATATAAAATAAAGCTGCATGACAAAACACAGCTGCATTCTCTTTTGTTCCTTCAGAGAACATACTAATCCTACCTAATTCAGAATGCCATTCAGAATATGCTGGCCAAAATAGAGCAATTCCATGTTCGCCTTCTAAATATTTCTCTACAGATTTCAAGATCTTCTTTGTCTTCTCTCTATCGGCTACTCCTGAAAGCATTGCCCAACTTTGAGCATTTATAAATATCTTTCCCTCCTTATTCTCTTTTGAACCATAGATGATTCCACTATCTGTAAATCCTCTAGCATACCACTCTCCATCCCAACATAGATTGTTTATCCTCTCGGTCATTACTTTAGCTTTCTCTCTTAATTCATCTGCTTTGGTCTTCTCTCCAATTAGATCTGCAAGTTCAGCTAAAGTCTTTAAAGATCTTACCAAAGCCTGAGCTAACCAAACACTTTCACCTTTTAACCTTATTCCTGCAGAATCAATAGCATCATTCCAATCTGCATGGCCAATTAAAGGTAGACCTTTTTGGCCTGTATCATTAAAGGTAAAGTCTAAATTTTTTTCTAAGTGCTCAAAAACTGTGCCTTCTCCATCTTTGATTGAACCGCCTTTCCAGTTTGAATCTATCTCCCATCCTTTTATCCAACGATCTTTTA
>DDKR01000154.1 GCA_002340085.1 Candidatus Omnitrophica bacterium UBA2593 | reverse complement strand
GGTGATCTGGGCTTTGTTGTCTTTGATAAATATTATTTCTAACCGTTCGCCTTCATTGTCTAGAAGTTCTATTACCCTTTCTTCAGTTTTGAAACTTTCTAGTTCAATCGCCGTTCGATAATCACTCTCAGCTATTAAGGTGGCTTTTAGGTAAGGAATAAAAGCATTTTTCTCAACATCAAATTTAGATACGATTATTTGGGTGGGAGTAATAACCTCTATCCTTATAGGTTCAATCTCTATGTAAGGAGGGCCTGTAGGAGGTGCTGGATACAGTTCAATTTGCTCAAGAGGATTAGTAGCAGGAATCCCTTCGATTGGGCCTAATTTTTTTGGCTCCAGTAAAATTGGTACTTCTAATCCCCAAATTGTTCTTTGAAAACCTCTTATTCCTTTTACTTCTACGCTTAAACTGAAAGGAATGCCGCCTATAGGGAAAGTTATTCTACCTTGCCAAGTCTCTGAATTAAAACGAGAATCTTTTCCATAACCTATATCGATCTTTCCTTTACCCAGAGGGATATTTAGACCCGCACCCCACTGACTACATTCATCTCCCAAAATTGTACTCATATATTCACCTGAAAATCCTACCCCACCTAACAGAAGATTTACATCTATTCCTCCTAAAAGAGCACTAAAAGGAGTAAATTCGCTAATATCTCTCACTCCTTTCACAAATAATCTTACTGTCTTACTTCCATCATCGTTTGTAACTCCAAGCGCTAACTCACCAAACTCACTCTTTTCCTCTACACAAACAAATACCGGCACAAGTACACAATCCCAATTACCTGAGGTTTCATCAAAAATAGAAATGCAAGCCTCTTCATCTTTTGCTTTACGCGTCTCGATCGAACCTGCTTTTAATTCTAAGAAGAAGTTCTTGGAGAGATCATTGCGAATATGAATCTGGTGGATTTGCAGTTTACCCTGTTCATCTGGTACTAAATCCACATAACCTACATAACCCAGAGACAGTCCATCTTTATTTTTTAGAGCAGTACTAAATATTCCTAAGCGGTATTGAGTTAAACCTTCACCTTGATTGGGTCCTTTTTGCTGCCAGATATAGTGTTCGGCAAAGTTCAATCCACTTGCAATCATCCAGCTATCTCCTTGCTTACGGAATCCTAAAATAATATACTTACCAATGGATTCACCTAATTGAATCCCTAAAACTGAAAGATCGATTCCTTTTGCCAAGAAATCAGCAACCGTGGCACTGTTTCCTAAGATACAATCATAGAGGAAGCTAGTTAAACCTGCTTGTGGACCTATAGTCTCCGTTAGCTGAGTTAATTCTTTAGAGGTAAATATATAAGGAGCTATTTCTCTTTGCGCAGCTGAAGCGATAAAGAGATCTATCTGATTATGTAAATTTTCCTTCTCTTTTTTACTTAAGTCTTTTAAGGATTTTATCTCTTCATATAAAGCATCTCTCAACCGATCCAAGCTGGGGAATCTCTCTCTCAATTTCTCGCCCATCTTCTCCAATTCCTTCTGTAAAGCAATTATTTCTTTATTTCCTTTCAGCACCTTCCATCCTCTTTCAATTATTTCCCCTAAAGTTGTATGAAGCTGTTGGCGGGCATCTAATTCTAAGTTAAATAATTTCTCTGTTTGAGCAATAAATTCTCTCTCCCATTCCTGATATGCCTCGTTTAAACCGATTATTTTTTCAACCCGCTCCAGATAATCTGAAGCTTCTCTATAAGCTTTCTCTAAATCTTCTACTCTCTCAAATCCAAGTATCATCATAAGGTTTATAGCGACTTCCCTAGCGACTGGATCTTCGAATTGTATTCCTTCCCATACCCACTTATAAAACTCATTTCCCTCCCGAGCATATTGGCGTTCCTTATCTCGATACTCTATTCCAGAAGGAATATCTTCTTTGCGAAACTCTTTAATACGTTCTATTTTCTCAAGTATAGTCTCTGTTTTATTTAAATCTTCGATTAGCTCTTTTCTGCGTCTTATTCCTTCTTCAGTTTTCCCATATCCATATTCTGCCCAATTCGCATTCCGCTCAGCCTCTTTAACTAATCTCTGCCAAGCAAGAGCAGAGTTTCTCTCCTGTCTAATAAGATCTAAATGATCTCCCTCTTTATAATTCTTAAGATATTTTCCAGGATTTTTCTCCCACTCTTCATCTCCTAAAAATTCCTCAAGATCTTTTATATCTACCTTTCCATCTCCATTTACATCTTTCATCCAACCAATAAGAGTCCTTTCTACTTCTCCAAGCCTTTCTTTGTTACCCTTCAAAGTAATCTCATACTTTTCTATTTCATCTTTCCACCACCTCAAAGAGTCCTCGCTAAAATCACCTTTACTAAGTTGATAGTCTAAGTTAATTAGTAATTGCAGTAACAAGTATTTTTGGAAATACTTCCTCTCTAAATCTTGCCGTACTCCCTCTATTCTTTTAGGAAACTCCCGGTAAAGTGCCTCTAAAAATTCATTTAATGCCTCAACATTATTGAGCTGAAGGAATAATCTCAACCTTGTTATATAGCCCCTGTAGAGTTGCCAATCTCTCTTATCTACCTCCTCAGGTTCACCCTTCAGAATCCTAGATAGTAATCCAGCTAAATGAGGATTCCTCTTTTCTAATCCCTCCAACAATCTCCTACCTATAGGAGTATCGAAGAGATTCTCTGATTTTTGTTCTCGCAGTTCTTCCAGTTTTTCAATCTGAGTCTCTACAAGTAAATTTCCCTCTTGACCTAACTTTTGAGGAGATTCTCTAAATGGCTTTCGAGCAAACTCTACAATTGCCGGAATAATTATGGGCCTACCTTCTTCATTTACTATACCTGTATCATAAGCTATATCTATCTCTTTACCTCCAATCTTAGCCTTCCCCCAACCTACATTTGTTCCTTTGGTAAGAGTTATCTCATAATCTCCCCATTTAAGGATCAGATCTCTCTTTAATTTCACTGTTGCTAAAGCAAATCTTTCTTCCTTATTCCATACAGGAATAACTCCTTTATCCCAACTCATCACCAAAGCATAAGGAACCCTTAAGGTGATGGGTTTATCGAGCTTTACTAAAATATTTCCTTCTTCATCTCTTATCTCCTTAATTATCTGCCAGCCGACTCTGCCTTCCCTCATCAGATATTTAATTAAAGCGGTCTTTACTCCTGCACTGATAATATCTCCTGTCTTAGGATCAACATCTGCTAAAGCCAATATCGGTTTACCATCTATTGTTATGTAAGTGTTATTTTCATTTAAAGGAACAAATTCTCTTACCGCCGTAGGAAGATCTTTTAGTTGAGAAATACTTGTAACTTCACCGGTCTTTAAATTCACCCTTACCCCATAAGAAGCTACTCCTCTAATATACTCATAACTTCTCTCTATATCTCTTAAATTCGGTCTCTTATGGATCATACCTATCTCTAACCAATTATTCTGGCCCTCAAGAAAAGTTTGAGTCTCAAAGCCAAATTTTTCCTTTTCTTGCCGAGGAACAAAGGTAAATCCTACATGGACAAGCTCCCACTGTTTGTCTTCTGGCTTACTAGAATCTTTCCTCCAAATAACCTTAAGATACCGCCAATTCTCTTTTAACCAAGACTTATCCTCTTCCTTAAAATAAGGGATCAATTTATCTGGAGTAGATGGTCTCTCCACATAATAAGTAACATCAGGATTAAACAATGCATCCACAGTAATCTGCTTTTCTACATCTGAAAAGATATAAGCACAATCTCCTTCGCGTGGAAGCTCTCCTCCGAATAGATGCTTTAAAATTGGAATTATTCTCGCCAAGGGTAAAATTTGAAGATCTCTGACGCGTTTTGTCTTTCCACATTCTACAAACCAGCGGCCATCTGAACCTTTTTGTATTGAAGGAGAGAGATAAAATTCAATAGTATCTAACCTTACTGCTGTTCCTTCAAGTGGCTTTCCAATCTTACCCAATAAACCAGTGCTCTTTATGAATATAACTCCACCTTTTCCTCTAAATTCCTTTACTGTAGGCTGATTAAGAATATTAAGCAGGCTATCTAATGAAGCAAGATATGCTAGGCTCTGATGCAGCGCACTTTGCTTAGAGAACTCTCCAGATAGCATACCCTTACCAATATTGATGATATTTACCCAATCAAAGGCTTTACCTCCAGGCACAAGACTCACATAGACATCACCTATAGGTAGAGAAACAAGACTATTGAATGCTGGAGCATTGAAAGTAACCATTAGAGAAAGTAAACTCTTAGCTTCCTTTTCATATCCTGATTGTTTCAATCGCTCTGCTGTCTCTTTTAATTTCTTATTCAATAACTCATAATCAACAATTGCTCTCTCAAGATGGGCTATAGCCCAAATAACTCCTATTGTCTCCTCATCTAAAGGCATAAATAACCTATCTATATCAATGAGTTCTATCTTTTCCTCTGCCTCCTGCTTTAAGGTAAAAGGATTCTCTCCTGCCTTTGCTAAATAATAATACAGAGTAGAAAATAAGGAACGTGAGCTCAAAGGAGTGTTCTGATTAAGGCCTGTGGGAATTCCTGGTAAAGTAGCATAGGGTAAAGTTCCTTTACTATCACATAATTTATCTAACTCAGATAAATATTCAGCTGCTTTATTCTCATAGCTTTGAGCTTTCTGCCCATCTGCTTGGCTATAGTAATACCTTGCCATAACTTGATAAGCAATTATAACTTGAGCAGTTACTCCTGGAAATACCATCCTCACTACTTTCCCTCTTAATTCCTTAGGTACTTCCTCTCCCTTCTTATATCTTCCACGCGTCTTCTCTGCATCCTCCCCATTAGTAATATCAAAACCTATAACTTTAATTATCTTATTATCTGGGGTATCATATCTTACACTTACTTCTGCATACTTTTCTACTTCTTTCAATAATTTATCAGGATTGATTCCCATCTTTATCAAAGTCTCAGGGCCTAAAACTGTGATTGCCAAAACCTGTGCTTCTGTATCGAATCTCGTATCTGCTATCCATTTATTGTTAATAAATTTACCTCCATGATTGAATCTACCTAATTTCTTACTGTAACCACATTCCTTCAACCAAGACTCAATCTTCTCTATATTCTCAGCATATTTTTCCCCATCTAAGGCCTTCAGGAAACTATAGACTAAGATATTATCTTTTGTAGAATAATCCTTTGATCTTTCCTCTCTCCAAACTTTCTTGTCTCTTTCTCCTACTAAATCCTGCTTCCAACCTCTCACACCTCCACTCTTATCCTGCAAAGAAACCAACCAACTTCCAATAGCTCTAGCAATGGGCAGATATTGGGTATCAGCTGTCTCTTGAGTATAGCGCAATATCGCCATACCCAATAAAGCATTAGGAGCTGGTTCATAGTGATGTTGCCAAACCTTCAGCCATTTATCCTTACTAATCCGATAATAAAATCCTTCTTCTATAGGAATAGGAGGAACTGCAGTTATCCGATAACTCCTTGCAAAGCCTCCAAATTTAGAAGGATCACTTTCATATATTCTCTTTAATATCTCTAACTCTTCCTTTATCTTCTCAGGCTTGGTGATTCCCAATAGGCTGAGATCAGAAATAAACATCACATTCGGATTCTTTGGATCTGCCGGGTGACTTACACACTGACCCTTAATTACCTTTTCCTTATCTACTTTCTCATCTAGCTTCTCATCATAAGTGGTTATCCGTCTGTCTTCAGAGGAAGAAATCTCTTTCAATCCTAATACTTCGGAAGGATCTAAGTATTCTGTCTTTCCAGCTCTTAATGCTTCTTTTGATGATGATCTTATTATTTCGAAGTGAAGCATATTTCCTACTCTCTTAGCATTACCCGAGTGACCAACCTCAGCGATAAACTCATCTGGATTAACTTTGTCTCCTTCCTTTACCAAGATCGAACCCTCTCGTAAATGTGCGTAACACGAGTAATAGTATCCATCTGGTAATTCATGTTCTATAATTATCGTCCATCCATAACCTTTAGGATCAGTATTACCCACATGAATAACTACTCCTTCTCTTGTTGGATATACCTTTGTTCCCAAAGGAACATAGAAATCAATACCCTTATGTTCTTTGTCCTTTCCTCTATGTGCACCGAAACAACCAATCTTAGGTATTCTGGATTGCTCTTTTATTGGTATATTCCATCTATCTTCAACTGTGCTGACAGTTTCCTTTATCTTAGACGATTGTTCTTTTCTATCTTTGAATGCCTCTTCCTCTTTTTGTAAGCTGGGTAATTGCTTCTCTAAGACCTTTTCTTTCTTCTCCTGTACTATCTGAGGTTGTCTACTCTCAACTCGATCTTCTTCTTTAATATCCTCTAACACTCCTCCTGCTTCCTTTTCATCAGTTATCTTTCTATCCTCAAGACCCTCAGACTTAAATTCTTCGATCACAGCTACCTTCACTTCATCGAGTTGGATAACCTCTGTTACATCATCAACTATCTTTGTCCCCCTGGTTTCTTCCATAGATGTAATCGAAGGTTGTTCTCTTTCTGCTTCTGACACTACAATCTCTTTTCTCTCTCCACCAACATCCACCACCTTAGCAGACTCCCCAGCCAAAGTCATTCTTGTCTTATCGACTTGAGCAACTATTGTCTCTTTTGAAATTTTCTCTTTTACTGTATCTTCCTCTTGTGTCTTCTTGGGTACAATTTGCAATTGCCCTTCTTCAACCTCTAACCTCTCCACAACCTCTTCTTCACCCGCCTTAACCTCTTTCTCTGCCAATCTCTGTTTGAGTTTCTCTCTCTCTATCTCAGCTTCTTGTGTAACCTCTTTATACTCAGGTTCTCTACAGACAGGCTTTACTCGATCTTTTTTCCCAGCCTCAAACTGATTAGCTTTTTCCACCGGATATCGCCGTCCTACCTTCTCTTCTTTCTTGTCTATCTTTCCTTCAATGACTGCTTTGGCTTCTTGAGGGAATGAAGAAAAGAGTTTAATCAATCCTTCGGCTTCAGATCTTTCAAAAGCATAGACTATATTCTGACCTTTATAGACCAAATCTTTATTCTTAATCTGAGGATTCTGTCTTAGTACTTCTGGCATATACTTAAAGTAAATATTCTTAGCAGTAACCCTTATACCAAGCAACCTTAAGATATCTCTAACTACTCCACCCAAAGTAGAACGCACTGGATAATCCTTGCTCCATTTAAGTTCTATTTCAACGGAGATTTGAGAAGGTGTGAGGGTTATAGTCACCTTATGATCGATTATCTCCCCTGAAGGAAGTCTTGTGCCTGCAGGAATGACTATCTTTGTGAGTTCTTCCTTTTTTGACTCTATTGGCTTTTCCTTCTTTGCTTCTTTTTCTGGTGCAATGGGTTCTACTCGTTTTGGTGTTTCTTTCTTTGCTTCCTCTTGGACTATTTTTACTGTATTATCAATCTGTACCTCTGTAGTCTTTTCCAATGTCTTTGGTTCTTCCTCAATCTGCGATTGTCTCTCTTCAACCTTCAACCCCTTTACATCCTCTTCCCTGTCCACTTTTTTAACCTTTCTCTCTACCTCCGACTCTATCTTCGACTTTTCCTTCTTTACCTCTTCTTCTGGTACAATGGGTCCTACTTGTTTCAGTACATCTTCCTTCTTCACCTCTTTTTGGACTCTTCTTGTCTCCTTGGCATCCTCTCTTTTGGAGGCATAGTCTTTAGGTAATCTGAAGGTCAAATTATCTTCATCAACCCAAAACTCATAGGTCTTTCCTCCATAATTTATCTCAATCTTTCGGTCATCAGTATCAAAGTTAAGCCAACCTTCACCTTTGGAGGAAAGTAGATGTTTACCTGAAAAGATAGCCGGAAGTCCAGTTTTTACATCTATTCCCTCAATTACTCTTTCTTTTCTTAATTCCTCTAATATCTCTTCTCTTTGCTGTTTCTCTAAGGATTGTGGTTGATTTTCCTCAGATTGAGTAGTCGTCTTCTCTAAATTCGAAATCTGACTAATATTTCCTTCTGCGCCTGTAAAGTCTTCTCCTTTTTCATTCACAAAATGACTCGTAGGAAAGTTTATTCCTCCATGACCAGGTATAAACACAAAATCCTTTGGATTAAACTTATATCCTTCATCTTTCTTACCCATTGCTCTCATTGCCTCTACTAAACCCTGCTTTAACTCTTCTATCGTCTGACCAAATGCTCTTTCATCATTGGCCTTAAGCATCTTTACAAAATCTTTTATCTGTCCCAGCTCAATTAAAATTACTCCTTCATTTAATATCAAAGAAGGCCGCTGTTTAGTCTTCTTTATTCCTTTTGTCTTTGTCCATCTATAATACTTATTATTCAACTTAAAGTAAGCCTCTACCCCTGGAGAACTATTAAAATGAATCTCTACAGGGATAATTCCTCTCTTACAATAATCTTTTAGATGCTCAATTACTCCCTTAAAATACTCTGGACCTTTTAACCCTTGAGGAATCTCTTCAGTCTGCCATCCGATCTCTTTTAAGAACTGTACTATTAATGCATTAAATAGTGCTTCTGGGACTCTCTTAGTTGAGTAAATCTTCTCATATTCCGTTCCTCGACATCTCTCAATGAATTTAGGATATAATTTCTCTAATGTCTTTATTAACCAAAGAATCTCATTACTTACTTCTTTTTCGCCCTGCGAAGATAACTCTTCACCATAGGCACAAGAAACACCTAAAGGATTTAAGAAATTAGAAGTATCCTTTAATACCTGTCTAACCTCAGGCTGATTATAGACAGATAAATGAGCACCAAAGGACTCGATAGAAGACCCAAAGAAAGAATTGATCCAAAGACCAAGAGCAGTATAGTATTTGGCTACTTCCCTATTAAACTTTAACTTCCAATTTGATAAATTCTCCCTAAGTATAGCTAGTGTGATTTTACGATTTAACTCTCTATTTGTTGTTCTCCAAATTTTAAAGGCTTGTTCTGCTTCTTCATTCTCTTTGAGGACACCACCTAGGTAGGCATTGAGCTCATAGATTAGACTTGCGGCAGGATCTCTTTGGTTAATAGCAATAAGGAGGACATCTCTGTCATTAGCTGCACAGAAGATCTTTTTTCTATCTGGTCCAGCCCTTAATTTACCTGATCTGATCAAGGATTCCAAAAGCTGTAATTTTTGAGGATCCCTCTGTTGCAATAGATAAGTAATCACTTCCCTAATCCACTGTTCATCTCCTTTAACTGGTTTAAATCCAGCAAATCCTTGCTCTTTCAGCTCCTTAAATCTTCTTACTACATCATCTATCGTCTTTCCTTCTCTCGGTTTAGCAGGATCAACTACCACCCCAGACTTATCTTTCTTTACCATTTCTTCCACCGCCCCCTGCCATCTGAAACTAACTTCCTTCTCAACCTCTACATTTACAGGTAAAGACAAGAAAGTAGACGGAGCAAAAGACCTCCAAGCTTCCCTTAAAGCATAATAGGCCTCTTTAGGTCTCCTATAGATATCTACTATTCCCCAGTACTCTTCATTACCAAAACCATCATAAGGAACACCAAAAGGTATTCCTCCTGGATTTTGATTCTGAGGATCACCTGCCTTCCACCATTCATCACAAAAACTCATAAAGGTAACACCCAAACACTTATCCCTATTCCGATAGACTACCTCCCAAATATTCCTTACTGCTTTTGCTTGAGCAACCTCATCTACTCGGCCTTTATTGTTGTCATAAGAATCTGCTCCTGCCTCTGAGAAATACATCGGTGTAGTAGAGAATAAAGCATGGTATTCATTGATTATCCCTTGAGGATTATCCCAACAATAAGCATTTAAGCCAATAATATCTATACCTGCATCTATACATCTCTTGGCATCTTCTTTCCAAGAAGAAATTATAGCCAAGGTTGTAGAAATAGGATGAGAAGGATCGATATTCTTAATTTCTCTCGTTGCCTTTTCTAATTCCTTCCACCATCTTTCAATGGCAAGCCATTCTGGATGTAATCTGAATAACAGATTGTACTCATTACCTAATTCCCACATTAAAATTGCTGGATGGTCTTTAAATCGCTCTATATAAGATTTGTAAGTTCCGTGATATATATCTGGCCCTGGACAATACCTGTCATCATACCAAGGTATTCCCATAATTATCTTTATTCCAGCTTTGGCAAAGGCATCTAATATTTCTTTTGTTATAGGATAATAAGTACGAATTGTATTTACTCCTAAATCTTTCATTAAAGGTATATCCTTCTGATAATTTGCTTTAATATCTCCTGAATTTTCTTTTAAACTATGTCCCTCAGAAGTAGAAGAATAAGTAACACCCCTAATCCTTCTGTCTTCAATTTCATTTAGAGCATTATCTGAAGTTTTATATGATGGAGCCGGTAAAGCAGTTCTGTTAGGCTTGGGTATTCTTCTAAAAACTTGCTGGGTTTTTTCTTCTGCTTCTTGCCAACTATATCCTGAAATTGCAAAAGCTTCGTGGAGAAGGGTATGAGTAAGGTGAGATTCATCAAAGATAATTATGTAGGGCTTACCCTTTATCTTTGTATTGAGGGCATAGATTTTGAGGTTATGTCTTTTTTCAAAAGCTTTGATTTCTCTAATTAATTTATGAGGAGGAGCTCTGATTAAGATAGCATTTTTTGCTTTAGAAGCTACATCAGTAAATCCTGCCTCCTTTAACCAACCTACTAATTCCTTAGGATATCTTTCTCTAATTTTTGAATTGATGATAGAGAGTTCATTTCTCATTAATATCTCTTCAATCTTTCTTTTTTCATCTTCACTTAAAGACCTTGA
>DDKR01000110.1 GCA_002340085.1 Candidatus Omnitrophica bacterium UBA2593 | reverse complement strand
TTATTCCCTTTGCACCTGAGGCTATTGCCTGTTCAATTGCTCTCTTCATAGCTCTTCTGTAAGCAATCCTCTTTTCTAATTGAAAGGAGACGTTTTCAGCAATCAACTGAGCATCTAAATAGGGATTTTCGATCTCTTCAACATCTACATTTGTCTCTTTCTTCGTTAAGACAGCTAAATCTTCCCGTAAGGATTCAATCTCTCTTCTATTCCTTCCATATATTATCCCTGGTCTTGCAGTCTTTATCCTTATCCTTATCTTCTCAGCTAACCTCTCAATGATGATCTTAGAAATTACTGCCTGCCTGAATCTTTCTTTGATGAGATTCCTTATCTTTAGGTCTTCTTCAATGAATTTGGAATAATCCTTTCCCTTAGCAAACCATTGCGAGAACCAACTCTTGTGGATACCTATCCTTTGAATATATGGATGAACTTTCTGTCCCATTTCACTACTCTACTAACTCTTTATATCCAACTCTATCTTTAAATGGGTCGTTCTCTTTCTAATCCTCACAGCTCTTCCAAAGGCTGATGCTCTATATCTCTTCCATATTGGCCCTGCATCGGCGGTGATTTTAGAAATATAGAGTTGTTCAGGTGAAAATCCTTTCTGTTTTGCGTTATTGACTGCTGATTGAAGAAGTTTTCTCAAAAAATAACAAGGTCTCTTATTTAAAGATAGCAATATCCCCGAGGCTTCTATAACATCTCTCTTGCGAATCAAGTCAGCCAGCTGCCTCGTCTTTAAAGGTGAGATCCTCAAAAATCTTGCCTGTGCTCTTACAATCATCTTAAGTCTTTTCTGGTGCTTTTTTAGCCTTTACCCCTCCGTGTTTTTTAAAGATCCTTGAAGGAGCGAATTCTCCTAACTTGTGTCCAACCATATCTTCAGTAACGAATATTGGAATATGTCTTCTTCCATCATGGACAGAAAATACTAAACCCACAAAATCAGGAGTAATAGTTGATCTTCTTGACCAAGTCTTAATCGGCTCGCGGCTTTTGGTAAGTCTTGCCTTTTCAATCTTTTTTAAGAGATGTTCATCTACAAATGGACCTTTCTTTAATGATCTTGGCATATCTTTTAGTTTATTGCGTTATTCCTAGTTATGTTTACCGTAAAAAAATTTCATTTTTAATTTTACTACTTCCGCTTCCTTATGATATATCTATCTGAATACTTATGTTTTTTTCTCGTCCTAAATCCTTTTGTAGGTAATCCCCATCTTGATACTGGATGGGGATTTCCCTGACCTGACTTTCCTTCACCTCCTCCATGAGGATGATCGACTGGATTCATTGCCAAACCCCTAGCAACAGGTCTCCTTCCCAACCACCTTGATCTTCCTGCTTTACCTAAAGAGATCTCTTTTTGCTCAATATTTGCAACTTGACCGATAGTTGCCCGACAATCTAGTTGTACTAGTCTTATCTCTCCAGATGGAAGTTTAACTTGTGCAAAATCCTTCTCTTTAGCCAAAATCACTGCACTTGCCCCTGCAGAACGCACAATTTGCCCACCCTTACCCTTCGTTAATTCAATATTATGGATAAGTTCGCCTAAAGGTATATATCTTAAAGGAAGGCAATTTCCTATCTTTATCTCAGTCTCTGGTTTAAATGAAGAGGTAACTTCATCACCTATTCTTATATCTAAAGGAGCCAAAATATACCTTTTTTCTCCATCTGGATATTCTAATAAGCAGATGGGAGGAGTCCGGTTAGGATCATACTCAACAGCTACAATCTTTCCCGGAGAATCTAATTTACCTCTCCTGAAATCAATTATCCTATACATCCTTTTATGGCCTCCTCCTCTTCCTCTGACGGTGACTCTTCCGTAGATATTTCTCCCTCCTGACTTCTTTAGAGGAAAGATCAAAGATTTCTCAGGCTCTTTCTTCGTCAGACCCTTCGAATCTAAAATCTTCGTGAATCTTAAAGATGGAGTTGTAGGTCTAAATCTTCTTATCCCCATTATTTTGCCTCTATCTTTCCCTCTTTTAAAGTCACAGTCGCTTTTTTATAAGAAGAAGTATGGCCTGTTTGGAGGCGCACTCTTTTTGGTTTTCCAGGTAAAATACAAGTGTTTACATCTTTGACTTTAACTTTATAGGTATCTTGGATTACTCTTTTAATCTCAATCTTTGTAGCTTTTCTATCTACAATGAATGTGTATTTGTTAAACTTTCCTTCAGCCTCAGTCGATTTCTCTGTCTTCAAAAGTGATTTTATAATATCATAACTGAATTTCATGAGATCCTCTTTAATATCTGTTCTAAAGCTGGTTTTGTTAAGATGACCTTTTTAAATCTTAAAATATCATAAGCATTGACATTTGAAACTGTTAAAAGACAAAGGTCCTTTAAATTTGAAGATCCGAGCTTTAAATTTGGTTCCAATTTATCGACTAAGAGTAGAGACTTTTCTTTTATCTTCAAATTATCTAAAATCTTCTTCATCTCCTTTGTCTTAGGTCTTTCCAATTTAATATCTTCTAAGATAACTAAATCATCGTCTTTTAATTTTGAGATTAAACTAGATCTTAAAGCTAAGATCTTTACTTTCTTGGGTATCTTTTTATGAAAGTCTCGAGGTTTTGGACCAAAAGCTACTCCTCCATGTCTCCATACAGGAGATCTAATTGAGCCAATCCTGGCGCGACCGGTTCCTTTCTGCCTCCAAGGCTTTCTTCCGCCACCAGAGACTTCTGCTCGGTTCTTCGTAGAAGCAGATCCCTTCCTTCTATTTGCAAGGTATGTATTTATGACCTGATGTAAAACTGCCAGATTCGGTTCTCTGTCAAATACTTTTGGATCTAAATCTATTCTCTCAATTTCCTTTCCTTCCTGATTATAAACAGCTGATTTCAACATCTTCTAACTTATTATTTGTTTTTCTTTTTAATTGCTTTTTTAATTATCAAATAACTGCTCTTATGTCCAGGCACAGCTCCTTTTAGAACCAGGAGATTCTTCTCTTTATCTACATCTACGACTTCTAAATTCTGAATCGTGACTCTTTTATTACCCATATGTCCGGGTAAGTGTTTTCCTTTCCATACCCTTCCGGGAAAAGTCGATGATCCCATAGAACCGATCCGACGATGAGACATTGAACCATGGCTCTTCGGTCCTCCTTTCCACCCCCATCTCTTTACTCCTCCTTGGAAACCCTTTCCTTTAGAAGTTCCTGTCACATCTACAAAATCTCCCTTATTGAATATATCTACTCTTAGTTCTTCACCTAATCTAAATTCTCTATCTGAATCCTTTGGAATCTCTTTTATAAAACGGAGAGGCCGGACATTCAACCTCTTGAAGAACCCTAGTAAGGGTTTTTTTACCTTTTTTTCAGCAATAAAATCAAAACCTAATTTTATCTTTTTCTCTTTTATCTCCAATATCACACAAGGTCCTGCCTCAACTAAGGTTACACTTGTAAAATTCCCCTTCTCATCAAAGAGATGGTCTATCTCCTTCTTCTTTCCCAATAAGCCTATCATCTTTCTATTCCATAGTTACTTTATCTCCACATCCACTCCTGCAGATAGATTCAATTTTCTTAAAGCATCTATGGTCTTTGCTGTGGGTTCTAAGATGTCGATTAATCTTTTATGTGTAGAGATCTCAAATTGTTCCCTGGATTTTTTATCAATCACCGGTGACCTAAGCACAGTATAGATTTCTCTCTTTGTAGGAAGTGGAATTGGCCCTGAGACCTTTGCTCCTGTCTTCTTTACTGTATCAACGATCTCTAAGACTGATTGATCTAAGAGCCGATGATCATAAGCCTTTAATTTAATCCGGATCTTCTCCATTATATAGAACCCTACACCTCAAGTCTCCTCTCCAATGAAACTTTTATAGAGGAAATTGCTTGTCTTATTTAAATGGTTCGATTAATTTTTAAGCAACTATCTCTGAGACTACACCTGCTCCTACTGTATGACCGCCTTCTCTGATAGCAAATCTCGATTCTTTCTCCAAAGCAATTGGGTAGATCAACTCAATCTCTATCTCTACACTATCTCCTGGCATAACCATCTCTACACCTGAAGGAAGTCCTACCGTGGTACCTGTAACATCAGTAGTCCTAAAGTAAAACTGTGGCCGGTAGCCTGAAAAGAAAGGTGTATGTCTTCCTCCTTCTTCCTTAGTTAAAACATAGACTTGAGCTTTAAATCTTGTATGAGGAGTAATCGATCCAGGAACAGCAACAACCATTCCTCTCTCCAAATCCTCTTTCTCTATTCCTCTTAAGAGTAGACCAACATTATCACCGGCTTGACCTTCATCTAAAATCTTTCTAAACATCTCTATACCGGTGACTACTGTCTTTCTTGGTTCAGCTCTTAAACCAACAATCTCTACTTCATCATTGAGTTTGATTCTACCTCGTTCTACTCTACCTGTACCCACAGTTCCTCTACCTGCAATACTGAAGACATCTTCAATCGCCATCAAAAAAGGTTTATCCATCTCTCTTTTGGGAAGAGGTATAAAATCAT
The DNA here is from genome assembly GCA_002340085.1 of Candidatus Omnitrophica bacterium UBA2593. GTDB lineage: Bacteria > Omnitrophota > Gorgyraeia > Gygaellales > UBA2593 > UBA2593. Next base: position 2,611 of record DDKR01000110.1, on the reverse strand, counting down.
CGACTGCTTTCATAAGCTCTGAGACGAAGCTACAGTTTGGACATTCAGCCTTTCCACATCCACAATTCATAGCATTTAAAGCGCTTCCCCTTACAAAAGGAGTTTTGTCTCCAGGAAAATTATACTTGTTGAGTAGATCTCTTACTTCCATCTCTACGAGATCAATCAACTCTTTGTCAGTGACCATGTCTGTCTTATTCAGAAAGACGACCATTGCTGGAACATTTACCTGTCCGGCTAAAAGTATATGTTCACGCGTCTGAGGCATAGGACCATCAAAGGCAGAGACTACCAAAATTGCTCCATCCATTTGGGCAGCACCAGTAATCATGTTTTTGATATAATCAGCATGGCCAGGACAATCGATGTGGGCATAATGACGATTGTCAGTCTGGTACTCTACATGAGCAATGTTGATAGTCAAACCTCTCTCCTTCTCTTCAGGTGCGTTGTCAATAGACTCATACGTCCTTACCTCAGCAAATCCTCTTTTATTTAGGACCATGGTTATAGCTGAAGTCAAAGTTGTCTTTCCATGATCGACATGGCCTATAGTACCTATATTTACATGGGGTTTTGTACGGATAAATTTTTCCTTGACCACCTTCCACCTCCTTCTAAATATTTATCTTAAGATTCTCTCTAATGTATGTAAAGGCACCTCAGAATAATATGAGGGCTCCATTGTATAGGAGGCTCTTCCTTGACTTAAAGACCTTAAAATAGTTGCATAATCAAAAACCTCAACCAAAGGAACATAAGCTCTAATTACCCGTAGATTCGCTCTAGAGAACAGAGAGATAATCTTTGCTCTCCTTACATTTAAGTCTCCAATTATGAATCCTAAGAATTCTTCAGGTGTGACTATTTCCATATCCATAATAGGTTCTAAAAGCACAGGATCTCCTTTTTTTAAGCCATCATTAAAAGCTTGAATGGAGGCCATCTGAAAACCAAACTCTGAGGAATCAACTTCATGGTAGGAACCATCGATGAGTAGGGCTTTGATATCTGTAACTGGGTATCCTGCTAAAACTCCGCTCTTAGAAGCTATAGATATTCCCTCTTTTATTGCTGTTATGAATTCTTTAGGGATAACTCCTGGTTTTATCCTCTCAAAGAATTCAATACCTTTTCCTGGTGTATCTTGAGGTGACATCTCTAAGACTACATGGCCGTAATGGTTGCAATTAGCTGTCTGTTGGATAAATTTACTTGAAGAGATTGCCTTCTTTTTAATCGTCTCCTTATAAGCTACTTGGGGTGAGCCTGTCTTACAATCAAGGTTAAATTCCCTCTGTAATCTATCTACAGCTATCTCCAAATGGAGTTGACCCATCCCCGAAATTATTGTTTGGGCGGTATCAGAATTATAATTGACCTTCAAGGTAGGATCTTCATCTTCAAACTTTCTTAAAGTAAAAATTAATCTCTCATCATCGGATTTAGTTCTTGGTTCAATTGCTTGAAAGATTACAGGTTCAGGAAAACGCATACTCCCCAAAATAATGGGTGAATCTTCATCACATAAAGTATCACCTGTTTTGGTATCCTTTAGACCCACACAACAGACGATATCTCCACAGTAAGCAGTCTCTATCGACTCAGAATGATTAGCATGCATAACAAAGAGTTTAGAAATCCTTTCTTTTATCCTTCCATTGACATTAAAGATATAATCACCTACCTTCAAAGTTCCCGAGTATATCCTCAGATAATTTAATCTTCCTGCATATGGATCTGATACTACCTTAAAACATAAAGCGCAAAAAGGTGCTTCATCGCAAATCTCTCTCTCTTCGTATTCACCGGTATTAGGCTGAATGCCTCTGACAGATCGTAAATCTACAGGCGAAGGTAGATACTCACAGATTGCACCTAAGAGTAGTTGTATTCCTTTGTTCTTTAAAGCTGCTCCACATAAGACAGGGGTAATTCTGTTTTCTATGGTCTTTTGACAAATCTTTTCTTTCAACTGTGAAATTAAAATCTCCTTATTTTGAATGTAAGATCGGAGAATCTCATCATCGGTTTCAGACAACTTCTCTAAAAGTCTTTCTCGATAGAATTTTACCCTTTCTATATAATCAGAAGGAACCGAAAAAGAATCAAATTCCTTTCCCAATAGATCCTTATAAAGGATGAGTCTTTCTTCAATTATATCGATTATTCCTCTAAAATCCTCTCCTTCTCCATAGGGAATTTGGAGAACAGCTGTCTTCATACCTAACTTCTTTTCTATCTCTTCTAAGACTTTAAAGAAATCAGCTCCTATTCTATCCATCTTATTTACAAAACAGATCCTTGGTACACCGTATCTATCCGCCTGCCTCCAAACAGTCTCAGATTGGGGTTCAACCCCTCCTACACCACAAAAGATGACTATTACCCCATCTAAGACTTTAAGAGAACGCTCAACTTCAGCAGTAAAATCAACGTGGCCGGGGGTATCGATTATATTTATCCTAAAATCTTTCCAATTGCAAGCAGTAGTTGCAGAGGTTATGGTAATTCCTCTCTCTTGCTCTTGGACCATGTAGTCCATGACTGCTGTTCCTTCATCGACCTCACCTAATTTGTAAGTTTTACCAGTATAAAAGAGGATTCTTTC
>DDKR01000034.1 GCA_002340085.1 Candidatus Omnitrophica bacterium UBA2593 | reverse complement strand
AAAGAATCCTTTGAATATAACTTTAGATAAGAAGATTAGAATTGAAGAAGAAAAGAAAGAGGTAGATATTGAGAAAGAAAGGAGAGAAAAAGAAAGGCTTTCAGCGATTGGAGCAAAGATTCTACCTCTACCAAATTTAATCATTGCCTCTGGTGTAACTTTGACAGGCTTATATGCACTTTTGGTTCTCATCTTAATTTTGTGTGTACAATTCTTAGGGTTAGCTCCTTTCTATGCCTTGATCATTGGTATCTGCGTAGCTTCTTTTCATTTTCTTCTTGGGCCTTTCCTTTTGGATTTATCTTTGCGTTATCTCTTTAGATTATCCTGGATTAGACCCCAAGATTTACCTTTGCATTTAAAGGATTTTATAGGTAGAGTATGTAAGGATAAAAATATGCGTTTTCCACGGATGGGATTGATCAATGATGGTTCACCCCAAGCCTTCACTTATGGTCACCATCCTAACAATGCCAGAATTGTTATCTCTAAGGGTTTAATTGATCTTCTGGAAAAAGAGGAGTTGGAAGCAGTAGTTAGCCATGAAATTGGTCATGCCAAACATTGGGATATGCTGGTTATGACTTTAGCGCAATTAGTCCCCTTAATTCTATACTATATCTACCGTACTTTAATAAGGATGAAATCAAAAGGGAGAGAAGATAAGACTGCGGGTGTACGTTATTTGATTGCTATTGGTTCATATATCCTCTATATTATCTCAGAATACTTAGTTCTTTGGTTCTCTCGAATTAGAGAATATTTTGCTGATAGATTTTCTGGAGAAGTCACTCAAAATCCAAATAACCTAGCCTCAGCCTTAGTTAAGATTGGTTATGGCTTAGCTGGGAAAGAACCTGACAAAAAAAAAGAAAAAAGAACACTTACTACTCCTATCTTATCCTTACCCCAACGTCGATCTCAGTTAGAATCCATAGGAGCATTAGGTATTTTTGATAATCGCGCAGCTAAAAATCTGGCGATTGTTGGATATTCGCCTCAAGCTATAGGAGGCGAAATAAATAAAGATTTACTAAAAGAAGCAATGAAATGGGATCTGTGGAATCCTTGGGCGATGTATTATGAATTACATTCTACTCATCCTTTAATTGCCAAGCGCTTAAATAGACTGAGTGAACAATCTGTATTTTTAGGAAAGTCACCTTACATTACCTTTGACCTTAGAAAACCTGAATCCTATTGGGATGAGTTTTTTGTAGATCTATTCATCAAATTTTTACCTTTATTGGCAATCATTACAGGAACATTTCTATTTGTTATAAGAATGTTTCTATCTTTTCCTACTTTGACTATTATCAACCCTCTAAAATTTCTGGGAATCTTAGGAATCCTTTTTGGAGCAGGTTATCTTATAAATGTCTTATTTTCTTATCAGGCAGGAGAGTTCCCTGAGTTTAGTATCTCTGGGCTTTTAAAGAAGGTTAAGGTTTCTTCAGTCAGGCCGGTTCCTTGTACTTTGAGAGGTAAAATTATTGGCCGAGGAATACCAGGCTTGATTTGGTCAGAAGATTTTGTCTTAAGAGATGAGACAGGTATAATCTTTCTTGACTATAGACAGCCTTTGGGAATCTGGGAATTTCTCTTTGGATTATTACGCGCAAGACAGTTTATCAATGAAGATGTAGTTATTACGGGTTGGTATAGAAGAGCACCTATCCCCTTCATTGAACTTAAGACTTTAAAGGATTCTCAAGGAAAATCAATGCGTTGTTATGTATATGTGGTAAAATTAGTAGTTGCTATAATTTTGATTCTTTTAGGAATAATCTTCATTTTAAGATAATGTGCGGTTCTTTAGATTACAATACCAAGCTCAAAAATTCTGTGTATTGGCCATTGATCAGAAGATTTTCTGAGGTTACCATTGAAAACTTAAAAGAGAAAATCTTAGCCATTGTAGTCTTTGGTTCTGTGGCAAGGGGTACTACTAGAAAAGACAGTGACATCGACATACTCATTCTTTTAGAGAATAAAGAAAAGCCCGCACAAAAAAAATTACTCGACATAAACATAGATTCATCCAATTGGCCAGAGAATCAAAAGCTCTTAGAAGAAGATATTTATACCAAGATCTTTGCTATAAAAAACACAGAAAGAGAATTAAGAGATAATCCTTTAATCTTGTTGGATATCTTGGATCACGGTATCATACTTTACGATCCACAGGGTAAGATGAAGAATCTACTCTCTGATTTAGATAAAAAACTTAAAAGCTTAGGAGCAAAAAAGATTGTATTTTCTGATGGTAAATGGTGTTGGGATTTAAAGCCTGATTGGAAGCCAGGTGAAATTGTGGAGATAAAATTATGACAAACGCCGAAAGAAAGGATTATTATTTTACATCTGCTCAAAAAGAATATGAGGCAATGCAAAAAGAATGGGAAAACAGAGATTGGAATAGAGTTATCCGGAAAGCACAAGAGACAATAGAGCTTTTACTTAAAGGTGTCTTGAAATTAATGAATGTAGAGTTTCCTAAAGAGCATGAGATTGGTGAGTATTTTGAAAAGATCCTCATCTTAAAAAAGATAGATTATGATGAAGTTGGTATGAAGAGAATAAAAGAAGCTTCAAAAGATTTGACCGATAAACGAGCGCCCGCCTATTATGGTGAAGTATTTTACTCTCAAGAAGAAGCAATAGAGGCAAAACAACAAGCTGAATTTGTAAGGGAATTTATCAAAGAGTTAATGAAAAGATTAGAAAGTAAATGATCTTCTGTTAAAGAAGACTAAAGTTAATTAGAATAATCGAAAAAGAAGTAAAAGAAAAGATTTTTAAAAAGTATCCAAATTTTAAAAACAATTGAATAAAATTTTACTCACAAAATTAAAGATAACTCTAAAAGATAATAGAACATTACTTTTTCTCTTATTCTTTTGGTTTTTAGGCGGTTTTTTAATTTATTTTTTACTCTTTAAGCTTTCATTTTTTGAAGCATTCAAAGCATCTTTTTTCTTTAAGCAGATTGAAAGCGGTTTTTCTTCAGCCTATAGCTTATGGTCAGAAGGTATTATTTTTGGAGTAATTTTTACCCTTTTTTTTCAAAATATAATTAGTAAATACATTCCAGAAAGGAGCTGTAGAATGATAGCAAAAGAGAAACGCAATCACATTGTTGTCATTGGATATTCTCATTTAGGAGAAAGACTAATTAGCTATTTTAAGCAAAATAAGATTTCTTATTCTTTGATTGAAAGAGATAAAGATAAGATCGATGAATTATTAAGACTAGGTGAACCAATCATTGTAGATGATGCTAAAGAACCTGATGCCTTAAGAGATGCTAATATTATTAATGCAAAAGCTGTCATCATTGCATCAAATAATTTAGAAACTGCCCTCATTATAACAAAGAGAGTAAGAGAATTGAATAAAGATTGCCTAATTATAACTCGGTGCTTCCAAGATGAATTTGCTGAGATTATTGAATCACTAGGAGCAAGTGAGGTTGTCTCAAGTTCTAAAAGCGCCTTTAAAGATATTATCGAAAAACTAAAAGTCTAGTAAGGAGGGAGAATGAATGTAAAAGGGAAAATAGTCTTTTCATCTGGAAAAACAGGAGATTATGACATCTGGACTTTAGATCTGATAACTAAAGAATTGAGGCAGTTAACTTCTGGCCCACACTGGAATGATTGTCCTAAATGGTCTCCTGATGGAAGGAATATAATTTTTATTTCTAATCGTGCAGGTACACCTGAAATTTGGTTGATGGATGAGACAGGTTCCAATCAAACAAGAATCACGAATACCGATTGCTGGCATAATACTCCAGACTGGTCACCAGATGGCAAAAAAATTGTATTCTGTGCTAATTATGATGGAAATATTGACATCTATACCATGAATATAGATGGTTCTGATCTTAAACAGATCACTGATTACAAAGGAATAGATTCTACTCCCCAGTTTTCTCCAGGCGGAAAGACGATTATTTTTACATCCCAGCGTTCAGGAAATAATGATATCTGGATTTATGATTTGGAAACTGAAAGATTAAAACAATTGACTACTTATAAAGGAAAAGATTTTTCTCCTGTATATTCTCCCGATGGTTCTCTGATTGCTTTTGTCTGTGGTGAGATTACTCCTACAGGTGAAGAAAACCTGGAGATCTATCTTATGGATAGAGACGGTCAAAATAGAAGGAGGATTACTCAGAATTTAGGGACAGACAGATATGTATCTTGGTCTCCAGATGGAAAATTTTTAATCTATACCTCTAGCCGTCCAAAATCTACTGCTGAGAGATTGATGATTATAGATATAGAGAAGATGAAAACGAGTAGAATAGATTTTGATCGTATTCTTTTAGAGTCTGAGATCGATGCTGAACCAAAAGGCATTGGCCTTTTTGGTTTGTTATCACAAGGTATAATTCGTATGAGTTATCCTGATACATATTTTGGTACTGAAAGATATCCAGATTGGAGGTTTTAAAGAATTATGAATTCAGAAAAAGATAGAAAGATTGCATATTTCTCTATGGAAATAGGTATTGACTCCAGAATACCTACTTATTCTGGTGGATTAGGAGTCTTAGCTGGAGATACGATAAAGTCCTGTGCTGATTTAAAAGTTCCGGTAGTTGGAGTTTGTCTTCTCTATGAAAAAGGTTATTTTTATCAAAAGTTAGATGAAGATGGAAATCAAAGAGAGATCCCTGCCCAATGGAACCCAAAAGATTTTCTTAAACCTTTAGATAAGAGAGTGAATGTACAGATAGAAGGTAGAACTGTAAATATCAGAGCCTGGCAATATGATGTGAGAGGTGCAACTGGATACACTATACCTATAATTTTTTTAGATACAGATATTCCAGAGAATAGTCAGTTTGATAGATCACTCAATGATTTTCTCTATGGAGGAGATCAAAGGTATAGATTAGCCCAAGAGATCGTTTTAGGAGTAGGTGGTGTGCGTATGCTTGGAGAGTTAGGCTATACTAAAATTAAAAAGTTTCATATGAATGAAGGGCATGCAAGTTTATTAACCTTAGAGCTACTCAGAAATAAAAAGATGGATTCTGAAGCGGTTAGGGAGTTTTGCGTCTTTACTACCCATACACCTGTTCCTGCTGGCCACGATCAATTCTCCTATGATCTGGTAGGATCTGCCTTAGGAGATCTTATTCCTTTAGATACCCTCAAAAAATTTACAGGGGAGGATAGATTAAATATGACTTTACTTGCTTTAAATTTAAGTAAATACATAAATGGGGTAGCTAAAAAGCACGGTGAAGTCTCCCGAGAGATGTTTCCAGGGTATCCTATCGATTCTATTACGAATGGAATCCATTCTTATACCTGGACACATAAAGCATTTAAGAGACTCTATGATAAGTATATTCCTGAATGGATAAATGATCCTTTTTCTTTAAGATATGCTATAAGTATACCTAAAGAAGAGATTTGGGATGTACATCTACAAGCAAAGAAGGAACTCATTGACTATATCAACAAAGAAACAAACTTAGGATTTGACTATGAGACTTTTACCATTGGTTTTGCCCGCAGAGCAACTCTATATAAAAGAATGGATCTAATATTTTCTGATATGAACAGATTAATCTCTATTTCAGATAATGTAGGAAAGATCCAGCTTGTCTTCTCAGGAAAAGCTCATCCAAAAGATTTTTCAGGTAAAGATTTGATAAGGAAAGTATTTGGGGTCTCAAGAGAATTAAAGGATAAAGTAAGAATAGCTTATTTAGAGAATTATGATATGGATCTTGCCAAAATTTTAGTCTCAGGTGTAGATTTATGGTTGAATACACCTCTTAGACCAAATGAAGCCTCAGGAACCTCAGGCATGAAAGCAGCACACAACGGAATTCCTTCTCTGAGTATCTTAGATGGTTGGTGGATAGAAGGTTGTATCGAAGGAGTTACTGGTTGGTCTGTTGGTTCTAAAACTATAGATGATAATCAAAAGGATACTGAAAATCTGTATACAAAATTAGAAGAAATAATTCCTATATTTTATGGACATAAAGATAGATGGACAGAGATTATGCGCTCAGCAATTGCTTTTAATGCTTCTTTTTTTAATACTCATAGAATGGTCCAACAGTATGTCTTAAATGCTTATTTAGATTAGTGTATAAAGTAAAAGGAGGGAGGTTTGAATGGTAAATTTTAGCAATCTATCTGAAAGAATCGATAAAAGTTTTAGTAAAGCAGAAAGAATGACAGATTCAGCTTCTTACCAGCAAATTGGAGTGATCTTTAGTAATGCAGAAGCACAAGTGAGAGAGTATATCCAAGATATTACAAAAGAAGAGATTAAAAGGATATTTGGAAAACTAAAATCTGGCAGAGAGATAACTCCAGAAGAACTTAAATTCATTAAACTATGGATTGTAGGTGATGCTGAATATTATGTCAAGTTAGAAAATAATTTTAATGACTGGCTTTTAGAACTTAAAAGAATTATAGGAGAGATTAATAAGATGAAAGATTTAGAGCCTAATGTTGAGAATGCTTCTCATTTAAAAGCTCTACTTGAAGATGGTAAAAGAGTAATTTTTGATATAGCTTTTTTCTTAGAAAAGAAAGAGAGAATAAGAAATTTTGAAGAGGCAACTTTAGAGATAGATAGAGAAGAAAGAGATCTATTGATTAAATTACTGAAGGGTAAACTTGTATCTGGAGAATTTTGATAATGAGCCAGATACCCCCTCAATATAACCCCAAAGAGACTGAAGATAAATGGTATAGATTCTGGGAAAAGAATAATCTTTTTTCTACAAAAATAAATCCTTCAAAGAGAGCTTTCTCTATAGTCATACCTCCACCAAATATCACAGGAATCTTACATATGGGCCATGCCTTAAACAATACATATCAGGATATTTTAATCCGCTATAAACGTATGCAAGGCTATGAGGCTTTATGGATGCCAGGAACCGACCACGCAGGAATTGCTACCCAGAATGTCGTTGAACGTCAAATCTCCAAAGAAAATAAAACCAGAGAAGATTTAGGAAGAGAAAAATTTTTGGAAAAACTATGGCAGTGGAAGAGAGAATATGGAGACACGATAATTCATCAATTAAAAAAATTAGGATGCTCTTGTGATTGGAAAAGAACTCGTTTTACTTTAGATGAAGAATACTCGGAGGCAGTAAGAGAAGTTTTTGTTAGATTATATGAGAAAGACTTAATCTATCAAGGAGATTATATCATCAATTGGTGTCCGAGGTGTAAAACAGCATTATCTGATGAAGAGGCGCCTTATTCTGAGATACAAGGAAATCTCTATTATATTAGGTACCCTTTAAAAGAATCGGGCTTCATCACAGTAGCAACTACAAGGCCAGAGACAATATTAGGAGATACAGCTGTCTGTATAAATCCAAAAGATAAAAGATACAAAGATTTAGTTGGAAAATTGGTGATTCTGCCTTTAATGAATCGAGAGATAGAGATAATCTCTGATCCGTTCGTCGATATGGAATTTGGTACAGGTATAGTTAAAATCACACCTGCACATGACCCCTATGACTTCGAGATTGCTAAAAGACATAACTTGGAATTCATTTTGGTAATGAATCCAGATGGAACGATGAATTCTAATGCCGGTGAATTTTTCGGTATGGATAGATTCAAAGCAAGAGAGGCAATCTTAGAAGCTTTAAGAGAAAGAGGACTCTTAGAAAAGATAGAGCCTTACAAATATAGTTGCGGTCATTGCTATAGATGCCATACGATAATTGAACCATATTTGTCTAAACAATGGTTTGTAAGGATGAATCCTTTGGCTAAATCAGCAATTGAGGTAGTTAAAAAAGGAAAGATCAAGTTCTATCCAAGACGCTGGAGGAAAGTATACTTGAATTGGATGGAAAACATCAAAGATTGGTGTATATCAAGGCAGATCTGGTGGGGGCATAGAATCCCCGTTTATTACTGTAAAGAGTGTCAAAGATCAAATACAGATGGTATTGTAGTCTCTAAAATTAAATTAGATAAATGTCCAAAATGTAATTCAGTAGATCTCTGTCAAGATGAAGATGTTTTAGATACTTGGTTTTCTTCTTGGCTCTGGCCTTTTGCTACATTTGGTTGGCCAAAAGAAAACAAAGACTTAAGTTATTTTTATCCTACAGATGTATTGGTAACTGCACCGGAAATTCTCTTTTTCTGGGTAGCCCGAATGATTATGGCAGGCCTAGAGTTTATAGGAGAGATCCCTTTTAAAGCAGTCTATATCCACGGAACAGTCAGAGATATTGAAGGAAGAAAGATGTCAAAGTCTTTGGGTAACATCATTGATCCTTTAGATATTATTGAGCATTGCGGTGCAGATGCTTTAAGATTCTCACTCATCATACTTTCTGCAACAGGTGCAGATCTATTTTTGTCTGAAGAAAAATTTCTTTTGGGAAGAAATTTTGCCAACAAGATCTGGAATGCTTCGAGATTCGTACTTATGAATCTAGATGGAAAATTGATAGAGGCGGATCTCTCTGAATTTTCTCGAAAAGAAAAATTAGATTTGACTGAGGAGTGGATCTTAAGCAGATTCTATTCTAATCTAAAAAAGCTGAATAAAGCATTAGATAATTATAGATTTTCTGATGCTGCGCAAGTTCTGTATCAATTCTTCTGGCATGAATTTTGTGATTGGTATTTGGAATTAGCCAAACTCAAAATCAAAGAAAAAAATACACAGATTACGCTCTATAAAGTTTTAAGGGAGACCTTAAAATGTTTGCATCCTTTCGTGCCTTTTATTACAGAAGAAATTTGGCAGAAATTACATCAAAGTCTTGGAATATCAGAACCCCAAAATACTAGCATTATGGTTCAATCCTGGCCACAAGTCCAAAAGAAAATGATTAACAAAGTTACAGAAGAGAGAATGCAGATCTTAATAGATTCAATTATTGCCATCAGAAACTTAAAAGCGCATCTTAAAATTGAACCGCAGAGAAGAATTCATGTCCTTATCTCTACAAAAGATAGAGAAACAGAAGACCTAATTAAAGACAATTCTTCTTATATCATAAATTTAGCAAGATTAGAAAATTTAGAGATTGCTAAAAATCTTAAAAAACCAGAGTCTTCGGTTAGCAAGGTATTGAAGTCTTTAAATATCTATATCCCTTATAAAGGAGTAATCGATATCTCTAAAGAAAAGGAGAAGATTTCCAAAGAAAGAAAAGAAATTAACCAGAGATTAAATTGCAGTATTTCCAAGCTCAAAGATAAAGAATTTCTAAAGAAAGCACCAAAAGAACTTATTGAGAAAGAGGAAGAAAAAATCAAAGGTTTAAGGAGAATCCTTTTAGAACTCAAAAAACTTGAGAAAGAGTTAAATGAGGAATAGAGAAATTTTATCTATTGTGGAGAGGGCTTTAAAGGAGGATATAGGAAGAGGTGATATTACCACAGAAGCTGTCCTATGGCCGGATTTAAAAATAAAAGCCATCATTTTAGCAAAAGAGGAAGGAATCTTAGCAGGAATAGATATTGCAAGACTCGTCTTTAGATCGATAGATAAAAGAATTAAATTTATACCTATATTGAAAGATGGAAAAAGGATTAAAAAGGGTTCAATCATCGCGAGAATAGAAGGAAGGGCTTCTAAAATTTTGAATGCAGAAAGGACTGCCTTAAATTTTTTAATGCACCTTTCAGGGGTTTCTACTTTGGCGAAAAGATTTATAGAAAAAATTAAACCCTATAAAGTAAAGATTACAGATACAAGAAAGACTTTGCCGGGCTTGAGGATCTTAGAAAAATATGCTGTGAGGGTAGGAGGTGGTTATAATCATCGTATGGGGCTTTTCGATCAAGTCCTTATTAAAAAAAATCACATAAATAGCCTAAAGAGAGTTAAGGGATTAAAATTGAAAGACTTAATTGAGGAAGTAAGGAAAAAAGTTCCTGAAAAAAAGATTGAAGTTGAAGTAAAAGATTTAAAAGAATTTAAAGATGCCTTAGAAGCAAGGCCAGATATAATTATGCTCGATAATATGAGTATAAAAGATATAAAAAGAATGGCTTCTATTTGTAAATTACAGGCTACGAATTACAAACCAAAATTAGAAGTTTCAGGAAGAGTCAATTTAAAAAATGTAAGAAAAATAGCTAAAACAGGTGTAGATATGATTTCAATCGGAGCTCTTACCCATTCAGCAGAAGCAACAGATATGTCTTTGGAGGTTTTAATTGATTAAATTATCCGCCTCAACTTTAAATCTATTTTTAGAATGCCCGAGATGTTTCTGGTTCCATATAAACAAAGGTATTCAAAGGCCAGAAAGACCTGTAGCTACTATTACGACAGGTTTAGATAGAGTCGTTAAGGAGTATTTTAATCGATATAGAAAACAAGGAAAACTTCCTCCGCTTTTAGAAGGGAAAATTCCAGGAAAGTTGATAAGTAGTCTTCCAAATTGGTTAGAATTTGTAGATAGAGACCATAATGCAAAATTGTATGGGTATTTGGATGAGTGCTTGGAGATAGACAATAATCTGTATGCTGTGTTAGATCATAAGACAAGAGGGGCTATTCCTAAAAATACCCATTCTGCCTATCAAGTTCAGATGGATGTCTATACATTTCTTTTAGAAAAAAACAATTACCCTACAAAAAGATTAGCTTATCTGGTATACTATATTCCTAAAGGAGGTGGTCTACTCCATGAAGGCTTCCAATTTCATGTTCATATTACCGAAGTAAAGACAGAACCAGAAAAAGCAAAAGATATCTTTTATTCTGCGGTATTAATTTTGAAAGAAGAGAAGGCGCCTCGAGCAAAAGAAGATTGCCCCTATTGCAATTGGTTAAATTTGATGAAAAAGGAGGTGTTAGATGGAAGAAAAGGAGATCGGCAAAGTCACCCACTATTATGGTAAGTTGAGTGTAGGAATATTGGAGTTAATCGATACATTAAAAGTTGGTGATACTATCCATATCAAAGGCCATTCCTCAGATTTTACTCAGGTCGTTGATTCCATACAGATTGAACACGCCAGTGTCTCTGAAGCAAAGAAAGGAGACCTAATTGGACTAAGAGTAGACCAAAAAGTCCACGAACACGATAAAGTCTACAAAGTAATTGCTTAAATTTGTGTACTACAATCCAGAATTTTTGGTAAATTTTTTAAAGGTAATATTGACATAATTGAAATAATATGGTATCCTTATTTAAGAAGGGATGATAAGCTCTCGCCTGTAAAGGAAGAGAGTAAGCCACGGCATCCCTCTAAAAAGGAGGGTGCTGTGAAAAAAATTGAAGAGAGAAGGAGGTATCCGAGGTTCAATACCCACCTACCTGTAAGGTTCCAGTTAAAAAACCAATCTTCTAAATTTGGTTATACTTCAAGTAAAGATATCTCCGAAGGAGGAATTAGGCTAATCTTAAATGAATTCCTTCGGCCAAAGACAGAAATTCTATTAGAAACGATTATTTTAGGAAGGGTTGTCAATCCTGAAGCTATGGTTGTCTGGTCGCAGAGGATACCTTATTCTGATGGTTACCAAATTGGTCTGGAATTCTCAAGGGTAGATGCGTTGGAGAAGCAAAAGCTTAAAGAATATATAGACTATAAAAAGGAATCTTAGGAGAAATGCCGCAACAAAGACCAAAGGTTATCAATTGTGCAAGCTGTGGAAAGCCTTTAAAAAAATTAAAGCGTTATTATCGAGACGATAAGTATTGGTGTGATAAAACTTGTTGGAGGAAATCAAAGAAGACCGAATAAGATGCCGTTTTCAGAGAAAAGAAAATATCCGAGGATAGATAAGAAATTACCTTTGAAACTAGAGAGTGAAAAGTTTGATGTTATTACTGAAACAGAAAATATTTCTGCCGCAGGAGCTTATTGCAGAATTGGGAAGTATCTGGCCCCTTTTACAATGTTGGGCATCAGTTTATTCTTACCTTCCAAAGATAGAGCAGAAAGAGTTGATTGTAAAGGGGTAGTAGTTAGAACAGAAGAAAATTTAGATAAAACATATAGCATTGCTATCTATTTTAACGAGATAAAAGAGGTAGATAAAAGAAAGATCTCTCAATATGTAAATTATTATCTTAAGAAAAGACAGATACTATATTGATCCTAAAGAAGATTTTTATAACTCTCTTATTTTATTTGGCTTGTGTAGACTCTACTGCTAAAGAAGTGATAGAATTACCAAAACCAAAGGATCTAAAGAGAAAAACTTTAGTTGAGACGATAAACCGACGTTACTCTTGTCGGAGATTTAGAGAGAAATCTTTAAATTTAGAAGAAATTTCTCTACTTCTATGGGCAGCAGGTGGATTAAAGACAGATACCACAACTGGTGCCACAAGAACAATTCCATCTGCAGGAGCAACGAATCCTTTAGAATTCTATATAGTGGTAGGTAAAGAT